>NZ_JBEXOP010000031.1:0-91479 GCF_040611575.1 Streptomyces sp. NPDC006610 | reverse complement strand
GGGACCCGATCGCCCACGGCACGCCCACGTCCTGCGGGCCGGCCGACAGGGAGTTGTTGGGCCCCTTGCGGAAGGTCGTGCCGATGGGGTGGATGGGCGGCAGGTAGACCACGTCGAAGCCCATCCCCGCGATCGCGGGCAGCCGCCGCGCGGCCGTGCGGAACGTGCCGTGCGGACGCTCGGGCGTGCCCTCGGAACGGGGGAAGAACTCGTACCACGACCCGAACAGCGCCCGCTCCCGCTCCACCAGCAGCGGCAACGGCTCCGACGCGGTCACCAACTCCCGCACCGGATACCGCGCGAGCACCGCCTGCACCTGCGGCGTCAGCGCCGCCGCGAGGCGGGTCGACACCGGCAGCGAGTCGTCCCGCAGGGTGCGCGCCGCGGTGAGCACGGCTTCACGGGCCGCCCCCCGGGGCACCCCCGCCGCCGCCCGCTCGTACAGGTCGGCGCCCTCCTCCAGGACCAGGCCGGTGTCGATGCCGGCCGGAACCTTGATGCGGGCCGTGCGGCGCCAGGTGGTCAGCGGGTCGCTCCACGCCTCCACGGTGAACGTCCAGCGCCCCTCCGCGTCCGGGGTGACCTCGGCGCCCCAGCGGTCGCTGCCGGGCGCCAGTTCGCGCATCGGCGTCCACGGGCCGGGGCGCCCCCGCGGATCGCGGAGCACGACGTTGGCGGCGACCGCGTCGTGTCCCTCGCGGAACACCGTGGCGGTGACCTGAAACGTTTCTCCAGGGACGGCCTTCGCCGGGCGCCGGCCGCCGTCCACCGCCGGACGGACATCCCGGACCGGGATGCGGCCGATGGTCTCGGTACTCCTCACGGGTCTCACCTCCGCCGTACTCGAAGCCGGGCCCTGCGGCCCGGCCGGGATCCATGCTCCGGAAGGGGGATCACCGCCCTGCCCGGGAGGGCCGTCGGCCCGCCGGAGCGCCGCGCCGTGCGACGCGCCCGCGGCAGGGGCGGCCGTTCTGCTCCTGCAGGTAGGTGGCCAGGCTGGTGCGCAGATAGAGGTCGGCCGCGTCGGCGGCCTCGCGTGCGCACCGCTTTCCCATCAGCACGCACAGGGTGTAGCCCGAGTCCTCGAAGGCGGCCCGCACCGTGCCATCGGCGGGGGCCGCGAGCATCGCGCGTTCCCAGGCCCGGTACCGCCGCAGCTGCCGGGCGACTTCGGCTCTGGCGGGTAGCAGCATGGCGCCGTTTCACCTTCCGGGCTCCCGATGGGCACGTCCCGACGGTCGGGCCGGCGCCGTGCGCACGAGCGGCACGGATCCGTTACGGCGATCGAAGCCTTCACTCATGGTGCACGTATAGCGACTCAGCGTCTTGTTAGAGCTTCAACAGTCCCGGTGATGCGCTCGTGTTGCACGAATGGGCTAGCACCCGCACTGTTGAGGTGACTCAGAAGCGATCGGTGCTCACGCTCCGTGCTCGGGAGGTCGGGTCGCCAGGCCCGGCGGAGCGGGAGCCTCGCGGTGAGGAGCCAACGACGATGAAGACCGCAGTGCCCTGCTACTACCACCTCGACGTGGAAGTCGGCCCGGAACGCGTCGGACAGGTCAGCCGCATCCTGGCGGCCCACCTCCGGTACTGGGACCTCGAACCGCTCGTCAAGCCCGTCTGCGGCAGCGCCGAACTGCTGCTGCGCACCATCGACGAGCACGCCCGGGACAAGCGCACCTCGATCGAGATGTGGTGGAACGGCCAGCACCTGATCACCGCCGTCGGGGACGACAACTGGGACCTGCGTCCCGACCAGGACCTGCGCGGCTGCCTCCAGCACATCGCCGCCATGAGCGACGGCTGGGGCTGCTGCACCACCGACACCGGCAGCAAGGTCATCTGGTTCTCGCAGCGCGCCCGCGCCGGCCGCCTGGTCCCGCTGGTGCCCAAGGCGCCCACGCCGGGCCTGCGCGAGGGGCTCCAGGTGCCCCGCGAGATCCCCGTCGCCGCCCTGGCCGCACCGCCGATCACGCCCGACGGCGCCCTGGAGGACGCACGGTGACGAAACAGCCGTACCGGAACGCAGGGGTGCCCGCCTGGAGCGGGCACCCCTACCCCTTGGGGGCCTCCTACGACGGCAGGGGCACCAACTTCGCCCTGTTCAGCGAGGTCGCCCAGCGTGTCGAACTCGTCCTCGTGGACGACGACGGGCACCACCGCACCGTGCCGCTCACCGAGGTCGACGGCTTCGTCTGGCACTGCTACCTGCCCGACGTCGGACCGGGGCAGCGCTACGGCTACCGGGTGCACGGACCCTGGCACCCGGCCGTCGGCCAGCGCTGCAACCCGGCCAAGCTGCTCCTCGACCCGTACGCCACCGCCGTGGACGGCCAGATCGACAACCACCCCTCGCTCTACGAGCGCTCGGCCGCCGGCCCCGACCCGGCCGACAGCGCCGGGCACACGATGCTCGGCGTGGTGACCGACCCGGCGTTCGACTGGGGCGACGACCGTCCGCTGCGACGGCCGTACGCGGACACCGTGATCTACGAGGCCCATGTGCGCGGGCTCACCCGCACCCACCCCGACGTGCCGCCCGAGCTGCGCGGCACCTACGCGGGGCTCGCCCACCCGGCCGTCGTCGAGCATCTGACCCGGCTCGGGGTGACGGCGGTGGAGCTGATGCCTGTGCACCAGTTCGTGCAGGACGGCCACCTCCAGGACCGCGGGCTGTCCAACTACTGGGGCTACAACACCATCGGCTTCTTCGCGCCGCACAACGCCTACGCGGCCCGCGGCACCCGCGGGGAGCAGGTCGCCGAGTTCAAGTCGATGGTCAGGGCGCTGCACGCGGCCGGCCTCGAGGTGATCCTCGACGTCGTCTACAACCACACCGCCGAGGGCAACGAGCGGGGTCCCACCCTCTCCTTCCGCGGCATCGACAACGCCTCCTACTACCGGCTGGTCGACGGCGACTGGCGGCACTACTACGACACCACCGGCACCGGCAACAGCCTGCTCATGCGGCACCCCTACGTCCTCCAGCTGATCATGGACTCGCTGCGGTACTGGGTCACCGAGATGCACGTCGACGGCTTCCGCTTCGACCTCGCGGCGACCCTGGCCCGGCAGTTCCACGAGGTGGACCGGCTCTCGGCGTTCTTCGACCTCATCCAGCAGGACCCGGTGATCAGCCGGGTCAAGCTGATCGCCGAGCCCTGGGACGTGGGGGAGGGCGGCTACCAGGTGGGCAACTTCCCGCCGCTGTGGTCGGAGTGGAACGGCATGTACCGGGACGCCGTACGGGACTTCTGGCGCGGTGAGGAGCACACGCTCGGCGAGTTCGCGTCCCGGCTGACCGGCTCCTCCGACCTGTACCAGCACAGCAGGCGCCGGCCGCGCGCCAGCGTCAACTTCGTCACCGCGCACGACGGGTTCACGCTGCGCGACCTGGTGTCGTACAACGACAAGCACAACGAGGCCAACGGCGAGGACAACCAGGACGGGGAGAGCGACAACCGGTCCTGGAACTGCGGCGCCGAGGGCGAGACGGACGACCCCGGGGTGCTGGAGCTGCGCGGCCGCCAGCAACGCAACTTCCTCGCCACGCTGCTGCTGTCGCAGGGCATCCCGATGCTCTGCCACGGCGACGAACTCGGGCGCACCCAGCGCGGCAACAACAACGCCTACTGCCAGGACAACGAGATCTCCTGGATCGACTGGCGGCTGACCGAGGAGCAGGAAGCGCTGCGCGAGTTCACCCGCCGCCTCATCGCCCTGCGCGCCGAGCACCCGGTGCTGCGCCGCCGGCGCTTCTTCCGGGGCGAGACGCCGAGGAACGCCGAGCAGCCGCTGCCCGACCTGGTGTGGCTGCTGCCCAACGCGAGCGAGATGGGGGAACAGGACTGGCAGCGCTCCGACGCGCACACCGTCGGCGTCTTCCTCAACGGCGACGCCATCGCCGAGCGCGACGCCTACGGCCGGCCGGTCGTGGACGACTCGTTCCTGCTGCTGCTCAACGGCTACTGGGAGCCGGTCGACTTCCGCCTCCCGGACGCCGCCTACGGGGAGCGCTGGACGGCCCTGATCGACACCGCCGACCCGCAGGGCGTCCCCGACGAGCGCGAGCACAAGGCCGGCACGGTGGTGCGCGTGGAGGGGCGCGGCCTGGTCCTGCTGTCCCGGCCGTCCCGCCTGCCGGGCGGCGCACGCCGCAAGGGGGACTGAGCCGGCTCCCTGGGAGACCGGCCCGACGGGGGCCCGCGTGCGGCGCGGGCCCCCGTCGCCATGCGGGCGCGGGGCGCGGGGTGCGGTCGCTCGCTCCGCGTCAGCGCGCGCGGCACGCCGTCACCGTGAACCGGGCGCCGTCCGCGTCGCGGAGCACCGCCTCGTCGGCGGTCTCCCGCAGCACGCTGCCCCCGTGCGCCTCGGCGGCGCGTGCGCAGGCCGCGACGTCCGGGACGGCGAAGTGGACCTGCCAGTGCGGGCGCACGCTCGGGTCGGGGGCCTCTCCCAGGGCGCCGGACACGATGCGGGCCACCACGTCGCCCCCGCTGCGCAGGACCACTTCGTCGCCCTCGTAGCCCACCTCGCAGCAGCCCGGCTTGGACGAGGCCCAGTCGAGGACCTCGCCGTAGAAGATCGCGGCGTCGAAGGCGTCCCGCGTGTGCAGCCGGACGAAGGCCGGGGCCGCGTGCCGCCAGGTGTCCCAGTCGGTGACCAGCTCGCCCTCCCAGATGCCGAACGTGGCGCCGTCCCGGTCGGCCAGGAGAGCCGCCCGCCCCGGCGGGAAGGAGATCGGTCCGACCGCCGTGGTGCCGCCCCGCTCCTGCACCCGCGAGACCGCCTCGTCGGCGCTGGACACCGCGAAGTACGGCGTCCAGGCGACCGCCGTCTGCAGCATTCCGGCGACCGCGGCGATCCCCGCGACCGGCGATCCCTCCGACAGGGCCACCCGGAAGCGGTCGCCGAGCTTGGCGCGCCGCCACTCCCAGCCCAGCACGGCGCTGTAGAACTCCTCGGTGGCCTGGACGTCGCGGCTGGTCAGGCTCACCCAGCAGGGCGCCCCGAAGACGGCATGGGTGGACAGGACGCCGCTCGCGCGGCCGGCGGGTGTCGTGTCGTTGCTCATGGGAGTAGATCCTGGGTCGCGGCGACCGGCAGCCACCGGTTCGACACCAGTGTCCCTCCGGATCCGGTGTCGGCGCCTGCCGAGTGCCCCGGTGGCCGATGCCGGTCCCCGTGGGCAGGATGTATCCGTGGCATCAGTACCCAGCGGGCCCGACGACGGGGCCGACCGGCTGCGGGAGCTGGAGGAGCAGGTCGCCCAGCTCAAGGAGGCCGTGGCCTCGCACGCGGTGGTCGACCAGGCGATCGGGATGATGGTCGCCCTGGGCCGGCTGACGCCGGACCAGGGCTGGGCCGTGCTGAAGGACGTCTCCCAGCACACCAACGTCAAGCTGCGCCACATCGCCGAGCTGGTCCTGATCTGGGGCCGCAACGGCGAGCTGCCCCCCAGGATCCGCGCCGAGCTGGAGGACGCCCTGGACCGGCACGGGCCGGCGCAGATCCCCGGGACCCCGTCCGAGTGACACCGGACGGGCAGGGCCGTTGGGCGGCCCACCGGGGCCGGGTGGGCCGCCCAACGGGGCTCGCTCACCGTGGTCCGGCGAGCAGTTCCTCCCGCAGCCGGGCGAAGCAGGCGCTGAGCAGCCGCGAGACGTGCATCTGGGAGATGCCCAGCTGCTCGGCGATGCAGCTCTGCGTCATGCCCTGGAAGAACCGCAGGTACAGAATGGTGCGCTCGCGCTCCGGCAGGGCCTGCAGACAGGGCGCCACGGCGACCCGGTCCACCACCACGTCGTAGCGCGGATCGGGCCCGCCGATCGCGTCCGCGAGGGCGTACCCCTCGGTGCCCGGCATCTCGGCCTCCAGGGAGAGCGCCGTGAAGCACTCCAGGGCCTCCATGCCGGTGCGCACCTCGTCCTCGGTCAGTTGCGCGTGCGCGGCGATCTCGGCCACGGACGGCGGTCGGCCCGGCGTGGTCTGCGCCAGCTCCTTGGCCGCGCGGCGCACCCGGTTGCGCAGGTCCTGGACGCGGCGCGGGACGTGCAGCGTCCACATGTGGTCGCGGAAGTGCCGCTTGATCTCGCCGGTCACGGTCGGCACGGCGTACGCCTCGAAGGCGCGCCCGCGCGCGGGGTCGTAGTGGTCGACGGCCTTGACCAGGCCGAGCGCGGCCACTTGGTACAGGTCCTCCAGGGACTCGCCGCGCCCGCGGAAACGGACCGCGATCCGCTCCGCCATCGGCAGCCAGACCCGGACCAGTTCGTCCCTGAGCGCCTTGCGTTCGGGACCGTCGGACAGTTCCCGCAGCCGCTCGAAGTCCGCGGCGGTGTCGGGTGCGTCGTCGTGGGGATGTTGCTTCGTTCTGCTGGCGGTACGCATGCGCGCGCGCCTCCCTCAGCAGGTGCCGGGTGGACAGACACCGTGGGCGCGCGCTTCGACCGCTCGGACGACACCGGGATCGGCGAACCGGCTCCCACGGACGTGCCTCCTGTCCGAAGCACTGTCATGCCCTTTCCCGGAACAAAACGGGACGAAACACCCCTGGTGAAAGTGTCGACGCGCCGCGACCGGGCGACTGCGCCGCGTCGCTCCCGGCCCCGGCACGGCCGGCCGCGGACGTGATGTGCGGCACGCCCGCCGAGCGCTCCCGCGCGGGTCCGGCGGGTTCTTCCTGCGCACGGCTTGATCAGCGATCAAGGCCGGGAAACGGCCCGCCACGGCTCATTCCGCCCATTTGACAGTGCGCTGAGCCCACGGATAGGAAGCAGCGTCGAGAGGTCGAGAGGTGCACCGTGTACGAGCCGAACGTGGTCGGGGACTGGCAGGAGTACGACGAGCATGCCGGTCTGCGTCTGCGCGTCCACCGACTGGAGCGGGCGGAGCCGCCGCGGGGGCGTGACGACGCCGCCGAGGGGCTGACGTACTTCAGCGTCCGGGTGACGGTCGAGAACCGCGGTGAGCGGCGGCTCGGCATCCACCTGGAGGACGGCCAGATCGACGTGCGCGTCGGTGCCGACGGCGAGAGCGCGTTCCTGGACTGGCGCAACTCGCAGTTCGTCGAGGGCTACGATCTGTACCCGCTGCGCCGGGTCACGGCGGTGCTGTTCGCCGCGGGGCCCGAGGAGGCGCTGTCGCAGGTGGACGTCCAGATCCAGCTGAGGGTCGACGACGACTGGACCGAGCGTAGGCTGTGGGCGGGCGGCGTCGGTCTGCCCGAGGGCGCGGCCTGCGCGCACGCCGCGTCCGGCCGGGACGGTCTGGCGCACCAGGTGAGCAACTTCCTGCGCGACCAGGCCGAGGAGGGCACCGCCTGACCCGCCGCACCGCGCCCGGCCGGCGCGGGACGCCGGTCAGTGCGGGATGCCGTCGATGATCTCGCGCGCGCCCTGGCGCAGCAGCGCCACGGCGACCGAGGTGCCCAGCGTGGCCGGGTCGAGCCGGCCCGCCCACTCGTGGGCGTTGAGCCGGGTCTTGCCGTCCGGGGTGAACACACAGGCCCGCAGGGACAGCTCGCCGCCGCGGTCGACGCGTGCGTAGCCGGCGATGGGGCTGTTGCAGTGCCCCTGGAGCACATGCAGGAACATCCGCTCCGCCGTCGCCTCCCGGTGCGTGTCCGGATCGCCGAGGGCGCTGACGGCGTCGATGACGTCGGTGTCGTCCTCGCGGCACTGCAGGGCGAGGATGCCCGCGCCGATGGGCGGCATCATCGTCTCGGTGGAGAGGACCTCGCTGATCACGTCGGTCCGGCCGATCCGCTCCAGGCCGGAGACGGCGAGCAGCAACGCGTCCGCCTCGCCGGCGGCGAGCTTGTCCAGCCGCCGGTTGGCGTTGCCGCGGAACGGCACGCAGCGAAGGTGCGGATGGGTGGCCGCCAGCTGGGCGACGCGGCGCACCGACGAGGTGCCGACGCGGGTGCCGGCCGGGAGTTCGTCCAGCGTGAGGCCGCCCGGGTGCACCAGGGCGTCGCGGATGTCGTCGCGCTCGAGGAACGCCGCGAAGACCGTGCCGGCCGGGAGCGGACGGTCGGCGGGCACGTCCTTGACGCAGTGCACCGCCAGATCGGCGTCGCCGGCCAGCAGTGCGGCGTCGACCTCCTTGGTGAACGCGCCCTTGCCCTCGACCTGGGACAGATCGCCCATCCACTTGTCGCCGGTCGTCCTCACCGGCACCACCTCGGTACGCAGACCGGGCAGCAGGGCGGCCAACTCCGCTCGTACGCGCTCCACTTGGGCGAGCGCCATGGGGGAGTCACGGGAGACGACGCGGATCACTTCGGGAACCGGCATGCGGAACACGATAGACCCTCCCGCGGCGCTCGCCCGCATTCCGGGCGCGGCCGCGGCGGGCCGCCGTCCCCGCGCGAGCGCCCCGCCCGGTGGGACGACCGGGCGGGGCGGACGCGGTCAGGCGTTCGGGTCGAAGGTGATGCCCGACGGTTTGGCCGAGGCCAGGTGGCTGTTGAAGCTGCCGTCCTTCAGGCCGAAGTTGGCGCTGCCGAAGTTGTGGGCCACCAGCTTGTCGCGCACGCCCGCCGGGTAGCCGTTCCAGCCGACCAGCGGCGGGTACTGCCAGGTCCCCTTGTGGTTCTCCGGCGGCTCGTCCCCCGCGGTGGCGGCGCGGAAGCAGTGGGTGCCGATGCCGTCCTTGTGGTACACGATCTTGGCGTGGGTGCCGTCGAAGCGGATCTGCGAGGCGGCGTGCACGGTGAAGGAGCCGTGGTTGGACGTCGAGACGTACTTCACCTGGCTGTTCTGCACCCACACCACGACGTGCTCCCAGTCGTGGCGGTGACCGCCGATGCTGGTGCCGGCGAGCGCCTGGTCCTTCTCGAAGTAGAGACCGTACAGGTAGGCGCACCAGCCGTTGTTGCACTTGTAGCGCGAGTAGCTGTTGGTGTTGTCGAGGTCCGAGGCGTCCCGGCAGTTGCCGTTGAGCGCGCCGGTCGGGCTGAGGCCGCCGTTGACCGTGCCGTCCGCGCTGATCGCGGGGGTGGAGTAACAGCCGTCCGTGTCGTAGTCGAAGGCCGGCTGGTACGTCCGCTCCGCGGCCTCCGCGTTGGCGGGCAGGGCCGGCGGCGGGGCGGCGAAGGCGGTGGCGGGGAAGGCGATGACGAGAGCGACGGCGCCGGCCAGACCGGTGCCCCATCTCCTGCGGCGAATGGACTTCTTGGACGACACTGCGTCCTCCTCCTGAACTCGGGCGCAGCCGAACGGCTGTGGGGGGAAAGGCAGTTCAGGATCCTCGAATTCCGCTTGCGCGCCAAGGCCGCCCAGGCGTCCCGCCGGTGAATCACCGCCCAATATTTGTCATGCCCCAGCGGTACGTCACACGAGGTCGTCCGGCAGGTCGGCGGCGGACTCCTCCGGCGTGAGGTCGGGCCGCAGCCGCAGCCAGGACGGCTGGCGCAGCAGCCCGGCGCGGGTACGGGTGCTGTAGCGGACCTCGCCGACCAGCCGGGGCGCCACCCAGTGCGCGCCCGGCGCCCGCGGCACGGGGTCGAAGGGACACACGTCGGTCGCGTCGGCCCGCAACAGCGCGGCCAGTTCCCGGCGTTCGGTCTCGCTCCAGCCGGTGCCGACGCTGCCGACGTAGCGCAGCCGGCCCGCGGCGCGCTGGCCGACCAGGACCGCGCCGGGCAGGCCGGCCAGCCGTCCCTTGCCGGGCAGCCAGCCGCCCACGACGACGTCCTCGCCGCGCATGTTGCGGATCTTGATCCAGGCCCGCGAGCGGACGCCCGGCTCGTACGGCGAGTCCAGCCGCTTGCAGACCAGCCCTTCCAGACCGTGCTCCAGCGTGGCGCGCAGGGCCTCGCGGCCGTGGCCGACCAGGGCGGCGGGCGTCGACCAGAACGGGCCGCTCAACCCGAGGGCGTCGAGCCGCTCGCGCCGCCGCAGGTACGGCTCCCGCAGCAGGGACGCGCCGTCCAGGTGCATGACGTCGAACAGGACCAGGTGGACGGGGACCCGGGCGGCCCGGAGCGCGGCCCGGCCGGGGGCGTGGGCGAGGCCCATCCGGGACTGGAGCAACTGGAAGTCGGCGCGCCCGTGTTCGTCCAGGGCCAGCACCTCCCCGTCCAGCACCGCGGGGGTGGAACCGAGAGCGCCGCCGAGAGGGCGCAGCTCCGGATAGGCGGCGGTGATGTCCTCGCCGGATCGGGCGCGCAGCAGCAGGCTTCCGTCGCCGGGGAGGTACACCACCGCGCGCTGGCCGTCCTGCTTGGTCTCGTACGCCCAGCGCGCGTCCTGTGCCGGGGGCGGCAGGGCGCCGGGGGTGGCGAGCATGGGGGCGATCAGCGGCAGGGTCACGGCTCGAGACTGCCGCGGCACGGCGACGGCGGGACCCCGGCACCCCCTGAGGGGCACCGGGGTCCCGCCGTTCGGCTCAGTGAGCTGGGTCGATGCGGGTGATCAGGCCCCCCGGGCCGCCGCCGGAGTCGTCGACCGCGGGAGGCGGCGTCGTGGCCGTTGGCGGGGCCGGTCGCGGGGGCCGTGGGCGTGCTGCTCGCCATGGCCGCCCCGGGCCGCCTCGCCGCGTCACCCTGGCTGCCCGGCCCCCACGCGCTGCCGGACGCGGATGGGCGCGTTGCCGGTCGCCCCGCCGACCTGGTCCCCGCCTTCGGCCCGGCTGCTGCGGCCCGCCGGGCCCGGTCACCCAGCACGTCACGGGCTCGGCCCCGCTCCCGGCCGGCGTGACGACCGGTTCGGCCGGCGGAGCGCGCCTGGCGTGGCTGCCGCGGCGGGAGCGCGGGGGACCGGGTGCGAGCGAACGCCCCGGGCACAGGCGGCGTTCGGTCGCGCGGTCGTCGGGCCGGCAGCGGTCGAGTGGTGGCCGGGCGGGCGGCCAAGGGGCGCCGGCCGGCCGGAACTTACCCTCGCGTAGCATCGGTTCGGCAGGCCACCCGAGGAGGAACCATGGCGACCCCGCGCGTCGGTGACAAGGTCGAGGACTTCGAGCTGCCGGACGAGACCGGCATGCCCCGCCGTCTGTCCGCGCTCCTCGCCGACGGACCGGTGGTGCTGTTCTTCTACCCCGCGGCCCTCACCCCCGGCTGCACCGCCGAGGCCTGCCACTTCCGGGACCTGGCCGCGGAGTTCGCCGCCGTCGGCGCCCGTCCCGTGGGCGTGAGCGGCGATCCCGTTGAACGGCAGAAGGAGTTCGCCGGACAGCACGCGCTCGGCATGCCGCTGCTGTCCGACGCCGACGGCGCCGTCCGGGAACTCTTCGGTGTGCGGCGGGGCTTCCAGCTCGCCCCGACCAAGCGCGTCACCTTCGTCGTCGCACCCGACCGCACGGTGCTGGAGGTCGTCCGCAGCGAACTGCGCATGAACGCCCACGCCGACCGGGCCCTGGCGGCCCTGCGCGCCCACCGCGGCTGAACCCGCGCCGGGCTCAGAACTCCTCGTGCGTGCGCGGATCGCCGCCGAGCCTGCGGTGGGCGCGGTCGGCGACGGCCGACATCTGCGCGGCATCCAGCGTGAAGCCGAAGACGTCCAGGTTCTGCCGCTGCCGCTCGGGGTCCGACGACTTGGGGATGGGCAGCGCGCCCAGCTGGACCTGCCAGCGCAGCACCGCCTGACCGGGCGTCACGCCGTGCGCCCGAGCGACCTCCCGCACGGCCGGGTCGTCCAGCAGGTCCGAGCCGCGGCCCAGCGGGCTCCAGCTCTCGGTCACGATGCCCTTGTCGGCGTGCAGCGCCCGCAACTCCTGCTGCGGCAGCAGCGGGTGCAGCTCGATCTGGTTCACGGAGGGCAGGACGCCGGTCTCCTTCTCCAGGCGTCCGAGGTGCTCCGCGGTGAAGTTGGAGACGCCGATCGACCGGACCAGGCCCTCCTCACGGAGCTTGATCATGGCCCGCCAGGAGTCGGCATACTTGTCGACGCGGGGCAGCGGCCAGTGGATCAGGTACAGGTCGACGTAGTCGAGGCCGAGCCGGCTGCGGGACTCCTCGAAGGAGGCGAGGGTCTCGTCGTAGCCGTGGTGCCGGCCCGGGAGCTTCGTCGTCACGAAGATCTCCTCGCGGGGCACGTCCGTGCGGGCGACGGCCCGGCCGACGCCGGTCTCGTTGCGGTAGTTGGCCGCCGTGTCGATCAGGCGGTACCCGGCGTCCAGGGCGGTCAGCACCGCCCGCTCCGCCTCCGCGTCGTCCATCGGCCAGGTGCCCAGGCCGATGCCGGGGATCGTCGTGCCGTCGTTGAGCGTGTGCGTCGGGATGCCGGCCACGGACATCACATACCTTCCCTCGACTGTGGGGTACGGCCAGTATGGGGCCGGCGATCTTCCCGCCGGCCGACGCATACGACCATCGGAGTGCTGATGACGACGGACAGGGCCGGCGCGGGGGAACGGGACGCGGGCATCGGGGTGCACCCGGTCGCCGGGCACATCGGGGCCGAGATCACCGGGGTGGATCTCGCCGCCGGGCTCGACGACGCGCAGGTCGCCGCGATCCGGGCGGCAATGCTGCGCTGGAAGGTGGTGTTCTTCCGGGGCCAGCGCCTCGACCACGCGGGCCACGTGGCCTTCGCCCGGCGGTTCGGCGAGCCCGTCGTGCTGCGGCGGCGCGGCAAGGCGTCGCCGCCCGGCGTCCCGGAGATCGAGACGACCGCCGACCGGCTGGAACTGGGCGGCCGGTTCGGCATGGAGCACGACGAATGGCTGCGGCGCCGCCGGCACACCCTGCTGCGGGGCTGGCACTGCGACCACGGGGCGCGCGTCGACCCGCCGGCCGCGACGATTCTGCGCGCCGAGACCGTCCCGCCCTACGGCGGCGACACCACCTGGTCCAACCTCGCGGCGGCGTACGCCGGACTCTCCGAGCCGGTACGGCGGTTCGTGGACGGGCTGCGGGCCGAGCACCGGCTCGGCGTCGGCTACCAGCCCCGGCCCGGCGACGACGCCTACGTCCGGCACCTGCTGGACCACCAGATCGCGACGGTGCACCCGCTCGTGCGCGTCCACCCGGAGACGGGGGAGCGGGTGCTGTACGTCAACGGCTACTACGTCGAGCAGATCGCAGGCCTCTCCCGCCAGGAGAGCGCCGCCCTGCTGGAGATGCTGCTGGAGCAGGCCGTCCGGCCGGAGTACACCGTCCGCTTCCGCTGGGAGCCCGGCAGCGTGGCCTTCTGGGACAATCGGGCCACCATCCACCTCGCCCCGAGCGACAACGCCCATCTGGACTTCCCGCGGACCATGCACCGGGTGATGCTCGCCGGGGACGTGCCGGTCGGCGTGGACGGCAGGCCGTCCGAGCCGATCACCGGCAGCGAGCCGGGACGCTGGTGAGGCGCCCCGGCTCCGTGCCGGTCAGCTGAACGGGTCGAGCGTGAGGTACGCCTGGGCCGGGTTGCCGTCGTGGACCAGGGACTCGTGGTGGCCGACGTCGTCGAAGGCGAACGCGTACGCCTTGCCGTCGGCCATCTGCGCGTGCACGGCCCTGGCGTAGTGGTTGGTCACCGCGTCCTGGTAGAAGCCCGCGGACGAGGCGTCCGGCTGGTTGGGGTTGCTGAGCAGCGTCGAGCGGTTGAAGCCCGCGCACAGCGTCCGCGAGATCGGGCCGCGCACCGCGTCGTTGGGGGCGTCCAGCAGCCGGTGGCAGCCGAAGACGCTGGAGGCGTCCGGTTTCTGGAAGCTGGTGACGACAGCGCCCGCGCTGTTGGTGAAGTGCATGACGCCGCCGGACACCCGGCCGTAGTACTTGGTCCCCGGCTGGTTCGCGAACGGGGTGACCGTGAGGGTGGACGTCGTGTACTTCTGCCAGACGCGGTTGATGTAGTCGTCCATGACGGAGGCGGGCAGCGCCCCGGTCTCCACGCCGTACAGCGGCGCCAGCGCCCGCAGCACCGTGCCGTCGGACCGGGTCTGGATCAGGCGGCCCCAATTGGGCTGCGCGCGCAGCGTGTTGAAGACCGCGTTGTAGCCGCCCGGCTTGAGCCGCCCGGTGCTCGCGACGCTGCCGTCGGCGCGCTGCACGCCGACCGAGTAGGGCGCGGAGAACATGTCGACCTGGGTGCTGTTCAGCCAGAGCCCGGCGTCGTTGAGCGTGTACTCGGACCAGTTGAAGAGGATGTCGCGGTTCGGGTCGCTCGGGTTCTGCACGGCCGGCTGCACCAGCCCGCCCGTCGTCAGCCGGAAGTCGAGCTTGCGGCCGTAGGAGAAGTAGATGCGCCCGGACAGCTTGGGGATCCGGATCGTCTTGGACTGCCCGGCGGCAGGTCCCGGGATGGACGCGTCCGGCGCCGGCGTGGGGGGATTGCCGCCGGCCGGCCACGCGTGGAAGGTGCCGGCCGCGTCGGCCCAGCCCTGCTGTCCCGTGGTCAGCGAGGTGCCGAGGGTGTAGATGTACACCGGCTCGCCGCGGCCGGAGCTGTTGGTGATCTTCAGGGGGATGGTGGCGGGCACCGCGGCGTCGGCGGGCGGTGCGGCGCCGAACGTGAGCAGGGCGCCGACCAGGCCGATCGCGGTGGCCGCGGTGAGCAGACGGTCTCTGAATCGTGCGAGCACGCTCCACCTCCGTGCGGGGTGTGGGGAATTGGTCCGTACCGGTGAGAGCGCTCTCAGATTGTCGCTTGGGCGGGTTCATGTCAATGGTGGGAGTGAGGACCGGGCCACAGGGGTGGCGGGGCGGGGCCGCGCCCCGCCACCCGTACCGGTTGGTCCGTTCCTGTGCCCGGCCGGTCCTTCCCGTACCCGGCGGTGCGGGCCACGCCCTCGTCTCGTACCCGGCCGGTGCGGTTCGTGGGCTACTCGAACCGCGAGGTGTCGCCCGCCCCGCGCCGTACGATCTCCGCCTCGCCGCCGGAGAAGTCGATCACCGTGGTCGGCTCGGTCCCGCAGTCGCCGGAGTCGACCACGCCGTCGAGCGCGTGGTCGAGCCGGTCCTTGATCTCCCAGCCCTGCGTCATCGGCTCGTCCTCGTCGGGCAGCAGCAGCGTGCTGGACAGCAGCGGCTCGCCCAGTTCGGCGAGGAGGGCCTGGGTGACGACGTGGTCGGGGATGCGCACGCCGACCGTCTTCTTCTTCGGGTGCTGGAGCATGCGCGGCACCTCCTTCGTCGCGGGCAGGATGAACGTGTAGCTGCCCGGCGTCGACGCCTTGACCGCGCGGAACACGTCGTTGTCGACGCGAACGAACTGCCCCAGCTGGGCGAAGTCCTGGCACACCAGGGTGAAGTGGTGCCGGTCGTCCAGGCGGCGGATGGAACGGATCCGCTCGATGCCGTCGCGGCTGCCCAGCCGGCAGCCGAGCGCGTAGCAGGAGTCGGTGGGGTACGCGATCAGGGCGCCGGAGCGGACGCTGTCGGCGATCTGGCCGATGGTGCGCGGCTGGGGGTTGTCGGGGTGCACGTCGTAGTACTTCGCCATCCGCCGAGCTTATGCCGTGGGCGGGGGTGCGGCGCGGAGGGTCCTGAGCCGGGTGCTCCGGTGGGCATTCTCCTGCGGTCACGGTTGTCCGGCCGCGCACTCTCCGGTCGGGGCGCCTCGGTCGCGGATTGCCGGCGGGAGCGCCCCGGCCCCGGAGGATCCTGAAGTGCCTCGCTTGACATACCTATGTCTCCATACTTTATTCTGGGCGCATGTCCTCCGCCCGTGCGCCCCGTAGCGACGCCGACCGCGCGGCCTTTGAACTCGCGGCGCTGCTGCCCGCGCTGCACCGGGCCCTGGACCGGCGGATCGCCCAGGACTTCCCGCACCCCAAGCCGCCGGAGGCGCAGCTCGCGCTGCTCCGGTTCGTCGGCCGGCGGGAGGGCGCGACCGTGCGCGAGGCCGCCGAGGCACTGCTGATGAAGCCCAACAACGTCAGCGCCCTGGTCACCCAGCTCACCGAGCGCGGACTGCTCGAACGCCGGCAGGACAGCGCCGACAAGCGGGTCGCCCACCTCTACCCGACCGCGACCGCCCGCGCGCACCTCGCCGAGGTGCGGCGCCTGCAGGAGAGCCACCTGCGCGGGGCCCTGGTCGCGCTCACCGACGGGGAGCTGGACGCCCTCGGCTCCGCGCTCGGCGCCCTGCAGTCCCTGACGCGCGCGCTGCACCCCGCGGCCCACTGACCGCGCTCACGCCACCCGCCCCGACGCGGTCGGCGTGAGCGTCGCCGGTGCGCGCCCGCGGGCCCACCGCCGCTCCTCTCCCGCGACGGACCGCGCGCCCGCCACCCGCCGTCCCTCCCCGGGTTCTCCCGCGTTCTCCCACGACGGACGCCGCGCCCCTGTGCACGCCCGCGCGCCCGTCGTCGTCACCTCACACGAGACAAGGCCTTCCCTCCATGCCGTCCACCCCCGTGGATCAGCCGTCCCCCGCCACCCCCGCACCCACACCCGTCCCCGACCCGGAGTCCGGTCGCCGGGCCAACGCCTGGCTCAGCCTGGTCGCGGTCGCCTTCGGCCTGTTCATGGTGCAGCTCGACGGTTCCGTCGTCGCCATCGCCAACCCCGAGATCGGCCGCGACCTCGACGCCTCCTCCGCCGACCTGCAGTGGGTGACCAACTCCTACCTGCTCGCCCTCGCCGCCAGCCTCATCCTGGGCGGCAAGCTCGGCGACCGCTTCGGCCGGCGCACCCTCTACCTCGCCGGCGTCGCCGGATTCGTCGTCACCTCTGTCGCCATCGGCCTGTCCGGCTCCATCGAGGGCGTCATCCTCTTCCGCGCCCTCCAGGGACTGTTCGGCGGACTGCTGGTGCCCAACACCCTCGGCATCCTGCGCACCGTCTTCCCGCCCCGGAAGTTCGGCATGGCCGTCGGCATCTGGGGCATGGTCTCCGCCGTCGCCACCGCCCTCGGCCCCATCGTCGGCGGACTGCTGGTCGAGCACGTCAACTGGGAGACCGTCTTCTACATCAACGCCCCCATCGGCGTCGCCGCCCTCGCCTTCAGCGCCTACGTGCTGCCGGCCGCCCGCAGCGCCGGGAAGCCTCAGCGGTTCGACATCCCCGGCGTCGTCCTGCTCGCCGCCGGACTGCTCGCCGTGGTCTTCGGCGTGGTCAAGGGCGAGACCTGGGGCTGGACGTCGCCGGGCACCTGGGGCGCGATCGGCGCCGGTCTGGTGATCATGGGTGTGTTCGGCCGGCACGAGACGCGGGTCGCCCATCCGCTGCTGCCGATGCGGCTGTTCCGCAGTCCCGCGCTGACCTTCGGCACGATCGTCACCGCCCTGAACTTCTTCGTGCTGCTCGGCGTGATCTTCTTCGTCATGCTCTACCTCCAGAACGTGCGCGGCTTCACCCCCGTGGAGGCGGGCGTGCGCACCCTGCCCTTGAGCCTGGCCTCCCTGGTCGCCTCCCCGCTGGGCGCGGCCGTCACCGCGCGCTTCGGCGCCCGGGTCGCCATGCCCGTCGGGCTGCTGCTCCAGGCCGCCGCCTGCTTCGGCATGCTCTCCTGGCAGACCGACTCCTCCTACGCCACCATGTGGCCGCCGTTCATCGCCCTCGGCCTCGGCGTCGGCATGGTGCTGTCGGCCGCATCGGACGCGATCGTCGGCAACGCCCCCGTGCGTGACGGCGGCGTCGCCGGCGGGCTGCAGGCCACCGCCCTCCAGGTCGGCGGCGCCCTCGGCACCTCCGTACTGATCTCCGTGATCAGCGGCAACGCCGGCTCGTCGCTGACCCGGGAACTCACCGGCGCCGGAGTACCCCCGGCCGCGGCGCAGGGTCTCGCCGAGGCCAAGGACGCCGTCGCCATGGGCATTGCGCCCGTCTCCGCCGACATGCCCGCCGCGCTGCGCGCCGCCGTCGTCGAGGGCAGCGGCCAGGCCTTCGTGAACGGCATGCACGCGGCCGCCGTGCTCACCGGCGTCCTGTGTCTGCTGGGTGCGGTGCTCGCCGCCGTCGGCGTACGGCGGACGGCCGACGCGCACGACTGAGGCGCCGGCGTGCGGGGGAGCGGCGGCGCGGACGACTGAGTGGCCGATATGCGGGGGAGGCCCGGCGAGCGCGACCGAGCCGCCCGCGTACGGCGTACGGCGAAGGTCGGCATGCACCACCGCGCCGCCGCCACACCGTGCCGGGTCCGCCCGCCGGCCTCTCCTCGGGGCGGCGGGCGGCGCCCGTCCCGCCGCCCGGGTCCGGGATGCCGTACGACGTCCAGGCCGCCGGAAGCCACCGGGGGCATCCCGCACGATTGGGGTAACGTCCCCGAACCGGCGCGCCCGCGACGGCGGGCGCCGCGAGACGAGGGAGGCTGGGCCGACGTGGCCGGCACACAGGACGAGGGCCGTCGCGCGGACGAGGCGGACGGCGCGGACCCGGCGTGGGCACGGGAACTGCTCGACCATCTCAGGCCGTCCGGGCGGGACGTCGGCAGACTCGTCGACTGGCTCGCCTCCGCCGCCGGCGCCGAGGTGTCGCTGCGGGACGGCGCCGGCGCCGTCCTCGCCGGCGGCGCGCTGCCCCTCGACGACGATCTGGTCGCCGACCTGCGCACCGGCCGGATCGCCTCCGCCGCGCTCCAGGACGGCGGACGCCATGTGCGGCTGGTCCGCGTCGACGTGCCCCGGTCCACGTCGGCCGGCGTGCTGGCCGTCGCCCGCCCCGCACCCTTCGACCGGCGCACGTCCGACATGGTCGCCCACACCGCCGCAGTCGCAGAACTGCTGCTGCGCGCCCGTGAGTCCACCGCGGCCGGACACCGGCTGCGCCGGGCGACGGCCGACCTGCGCCTGGCGATCCTGCAACTGCTCATGGTCGAGGACACCGTCGCCGCCCGCCGCGTCGCCGCCGGACTGTGGCCAGGACTGCTCGACACCGACACCGCCTGCGTCTACGTCGCCGAGAGCAGCCCCGAGGAACGCGACCGGCTCGCCGAGGAGTGCCTGACCGCCACCGCAGAGCAGGCCCTGGTCGTGCGCTGCCCGGCCGTCGACGGCCACGTCATCGTGGTCGCCCCCGGCGAGGCCGCCGCCTCCCGGCTGCGGACCCTGGTCGGAGGACGCCCCGGCGTCTTCCTCGGCGGCAGCGCCCCGCACAGCCTCGCCCGCACCGCCACCGCCTACGGGCAGGCCGTCAGCGCCCTGGCCGTGGCCCACTTCCGCCCCGACAAGGCCGCGGTCTACGCCGAACGCACCCACCCCGAACTGCTCATCGACCCGGCCGCACTGCACGCCTGGACCCTCGGCGTGCTGCGGCCCCTCGACACCCTGCCGCACCACACCCGTGCCGAACTCCTCGCCACCACCCGGCTCGGCCTGGAGTTCACCGCCGTCAACGCGGCCAAGATCCTCGGCGTCAGCCGCAACACCGTCCGCGCCCGGACGGAACGCGTCGAGACCCTGCTGGGCGCCGACCTGACCGACCTCACCGCCCGGGCCGCCGTCCACCTGGCCCTCAACACCCAGGCCGCCCTCGCCGAACTCCCCGCCCGCCACGCCGCCGCGCCCCCGCTCACCGACCTGCTCGCCGGACCCGCCCTGCGCGCCTGGGCCGGCGAACTGCTCGGCCGCCTCGACACCGACGGCCGCGACCTGCGGCGTACCCTGCGCACCTGGATCGCCGCCGGCGCCAATGCCGAACGCGCCGCCCAGCTCCTCGGCGTCCACGCCCAGACCGTACGGGAGCACGTACGCAGCGCCGAACCCGTCCTCGAACACCAGCTCCTGGCCGGCGGCAGCGACCTGTACGAGATCGTCCTCGCCCACCTCGCCCTCGGCGACCTCGACCCACCCGCCCTGCACGGGGCGAATCCGGACCATCCGGACTCACCTGTGCACGGATGAGTCCCCAGTCCGCCGCGACGGGCACGGACGCGATTCACAACCGATCCGGCCTGCACGTAGGTTCGAGCCAGCCGCGAGGGCGCGACCGGCACGGGGGACCGGTCGGCGCCTCGCGGCTTTCCCGTTTCCGCACGTCAGCGCGTACGTCACGGTGTACGTGTGTCGTACGGGCGGACGGGTACCCGTGCGCCAGGACATATCGGAACGAGGCCGACGCACGGAGGAGGCCCGCATGACCAGCAGCACGGAGACCGGCGGCGTTACCGGCACCCAGGACAAGGACTACAACCTCATCTGGTACGTCGAGGCGTGCCTGAGCAACGCGCTCCGCCTGGAGAGCTACATCCAGGACGCCGAACGCCAGAAGGACACCGAGGTGGCGGACCTGTTCCGCAAGGCCCAGGCGGACAGCCGCAAGGGCGCCGAACTGGGCAAGGAACTGCTGCGCTCCCGGCTCAGCGGCGGCTGACCAGGCCTTGTCGAAGGCGCGGCCCGGATTCGGCGTGACGACGCCGAATCCGGGCCGTTGCCCGTCCCGCCCGGGTCCGTCGCCCGTCCCTTCCCTGTCCGCGGCACGTCGCGGCGGCGGGTGCTGCTGTCCGTGGTCCGTCACGGCAGGGGCTGCTCCGCCCAGATGACCTTGCCGCCCGGCAGATAGCGCGTCCCCCACCGTTCGGCCAACTGGGCGACGAGGAACAGGCCCCGCCCGCCCTCGTCGGTCATCGCCGCGTACCGCAGATGCGGCGCGGTGCTGCTGCTGTCGAACACCTCGCAGATCAGGCTCCGGCCGCGCAGCAGCCGCACCCGGATCGGCGCGCCCCCGTACCGGATCGCGTTGGTGACCAGCTCGCTCAGGATCAGCTCCGTCCCGAACGTCTGCTCCTGCAGGCCCCACTCGGTCAGCCGCCGTGTGACCGACGCCCGCACCCGGGCCACGGCCGCCGGGTCGGACGGTACGTCCCAGTCGGCGACCCGCTCGGGGCCCAGCGTCCGGGTGCGCGCGACGATCAGCGCCACGTCGTCGCTCGGCCGGGCCGGCAGCCGGGAGTCGAGCACCGCCCGGCAGGTCTCCTCCGGTGAGGGCCCCGCATGCTCCAGCGCGGCCCGCAGCAGCTCGAGACCCTCGTCGATGTCCCGTGCCCGGTCCTCGACCAGCCCGTCGGTGTACAGCACGATCCGGCTGCCCTCCGGCACCTCCACGTCGACCGTCTCGAACGGCAGTCCGCCCAGCCCCAGCGGGGGACCGGCGGGCACGTCCAGGAACTCCACACTGCCGTCCGGCCGCACCAGCGCCGGCGGCGGATGCCCCGCGCGGGCCAGCGTGCAGCGCCCGGTCACCGGGTCGTACACGGCGAACAGACAGGTCGCGCCCGTCACCGGCGCCCGGGCGCCCTCCGCCGCCTCGTCCTGGTCGATGCGCGCGACCAGTTCGTCCAGGAGCCCGAGCAGTTCGTCGGGCGCCGGGTCCAGGCCGGAGAAGTTGTGCACCGCAGTGCGCAGCCGGCCCATCGTGGCCGCCGCGTGCAGCCCGTGCCCGACCACGTCGCCCACCACCAGCGCCACCCGGGCCCCGGACAGCGGCAGTACGTCGAACCAGTCGCCGCCCACCCCGGCCTGCGCGGGCAGATACCGGTAGGCGATCTCCAGCGCATCCTGCTCGGGCAGCCGCCGCGGCAGCAGACTGCGCTGGAGGGTGACGGCCATGGTGTGCTCGCGGGTGTAGCGGCGGGCGTTGTCGATGGACACCGCCGCGCGGGTGACCAGCTCCTCCGCCAGGGTCAGGTCGTCCGCGTCGAAGGGGTCCGGGTTGTCGGAGCGCCAGAAGTTGACCAGGCCGAGGATGAGCGAGCCGGCCCGCAGCGGGGCGGTGATCAGTGAGTGGATGCCGTACTCCAGCACCGCCGCCGTCCGCTCCAAGTCCTGCGCCTGCCAACCCGGCGCGTCCGCGAGCCGGGTCTCCACCGTCGCCCGGCCGTCCTCCAGGCTGCGGGCCTGCGGCGACGACGCCACGAAGTCGATCCGCCGGCCCAGCGGGTACAGCGGCGGATCGTCCCGCACCCCCGCGAAGGCCGTCCGGCGCAGCTCCGTCCCCGCCTGCGGCTGCTCACCGCCGAGCACCGCGTCGAACAGGTCCACGGTCACGAAGTCCGCGAGCCGGGGCACGGCCAGCTCCGCCAGCTCCTGCGCCGTCCGGGTCACGTCCAGGCTGGTGCCGATACCGATCCCGGCGGCGTACAGCATGTCCAGCCGCTCCCGCGCCACCTCGGCCCGCCCGGACAGCGCTCGCAGCTCGGTGGAGTCGCGCAGGGTGGCGACGCTGCCGCGCGGGCCGCCGCGCAGATGCGTCGGCCGCTGATTGACCGCCAGCAGGCGGTCCTTGACCCGGTGCACCTCGTCCGTGGCCACCCGGCCCGACGCCAGCAGCTCCGCCGTGCCCGGCTCCAGGCCCAGGTCGCGCACATGGCGGCCCTCGGCGTCGCCGGGCAGCCCGAGCAGCCGGCGCGCCTCGTCGTTGGCGAGCAACAGAACGCCGTCGCCGTCGAGGATCAGCACGCCTTCCCGGACGGCGTGCAGCACCGCGTCGTGGTGCTCGTACATCCGGGTCATCTCGCGCGGACCGAGGCCGCGGGTCTGCCGCAGGAGCCGTCGGCTCACCAGGGCGGTGCCCCCGGTGGCCAGGGCCAGTGCGCCGGCCGCGGTGATCAGCACCAGCGGCAGCTGCCGGTTCGCCGCCCCGCCGACGTGCTCGGTGGTGATGCCGGCCGAGACCAGGCCCACCACCGACCCGTTGGTGGCCCTGATCGGCACCGTCGCCTGCACCAGCGGTCCGATGGTCCCGGTGATCTGCTCGACGACCGGACGGCCGGCCAGCGGGTCCTCCAGGGTGCCGACGAAGCGTTTGCCGATGCGGTCGGTGATCGGATGTGTGTAGCGGATGCCGTCGGTGTTCATCACGACGATGAAGTCCACCTTCGCCGCCTTGCGTGCGGCCTCCGCCCGGGGCTGGAGCAGGGCCGTCGGATCCGGCTCCCGCAACGCCTCCCGGATGCCGGGGCCGTTGGCGAAGGTCTCGGCGACGGCGAGGGAGCGGTTGCGGGCCTCCCGCTCGCTGTCGCTGCGGCCCTGGAGCACGAGCGCGGCGACGGCCACGACGACCAGCAGGAGCACGATGACGACCTGGAGGACGAAGACCTGCCCGGCGATGTTCCGCCCGCTGAGGACCGACCGCACCGACTCGGCGGGACTCCACCGCCCGCCGTCCCCGGCCTGCCGTTCGCGCGCACCGAGCGGACGGGCCGGCGCCCGTTCGGCGCGCGCTGCCTCGTCGGGACGGAGGGACCGAGTCCGGGATCGAGCCCATTGCCGGACCATGTGCCCTGTTTACACTCCCCGGGCCCGACGGGCGAGGCGAGGCGAGCCGCCGCCCTCGGCGAGGGGCGGACGGGCGGTCGGAGCACCGCTCTCCACCTGGAACTAGGCTCTCTGCCCGGAGCGCCGCTCTGTGCCTGGAGCGTCGCTCTCTGCCCGGAGCGCCGCTCTCCGTCTGGAGTGCGGCTCTCCGTGGAGCACCGCTCTGCTCCGTGAACGCGGCTCTGCGCCGCGAGTACCGCTCTGCTCCGTGAACGCCGCTCTGCGCGGCGAGTACCGCTCTGCTCCGTGAACGCCGCTCTGCGCCGCGAACATCGCTCTGCCCCAGAGCCCCGCTCCGCGCGCCCGTCACCGCCACGACGGCCGAACTGGCCGAGTCCCGCGGCAGGACGACGCGCGTCCGTCAGAGGGCCCGCAGCGTGCGCTTGGCCAGTTCGAAGGCCGGGAGCATCGCCTCGTGCTCCTCGTCGTCCATCCCGCCGAGGTGCAGGACCACCGGGCCGTCCGGGGTCGTCACCGCGAGGGCTTTTTCCTTCTTGGGCTCGTCCGAGAACTCGTGCCCGTAGAGGTACGACACCTCCGCGCCGACGAGGCCGTCCGCATCGAGGGCGCGGTACTTCTCCCGGCTCGCGCCCTTCCCGGCCTCGACGAACGCCTCCAGCACCGCGCGGGCGTCGTCGTCACCCGGCTTGCCGGTCCACACGCGCAGGAAGCCGATGTGCCCGGCGGGCTTGGCGTTCACCTCGCAGGCGGCCGTGACGGGTCCCTGCCGCAGGACGGCGTCCACGACCTCCGGGTCGGCCTCCTCCCACGCCGAGGTGTCGACGGGCGACGCCTCCCACTTGGCGGCGATGTCGAAGGTGACCGGCAGCTCGCAGGCAGAACCCGCCACCCCGATCGCGCCGCCGCTCTCGGCGGCCCCGTCCGGGCCGTTCCCGGCCGCCGAATCACTGGCCGAGGCACTCGCCGAAGCACTCGGCGACGCGCTCGCCGCGGCCCCGGCGCCCTCGCCCGCCCCCTCGGCGCAGCCCGTCAGCAGCCCCGCGGCCAATGCCGCGCCGGCCAGCCCTCGCCCCGTCTTCCCCGCCCCGACCAGCACTTCGGTGTCTCCTCCCGGTTGTGGCCGGAACTGTATCCGACGCCGTCGGCGGCGCTCACAGCGCCAGGCAGGCCCGGGCCGCCGCCACGGCCTGCACCGCGTACGAACGCCCGAACAGCGCCGCGTGCACCAGCAGCGGGAAGAGCTGATGCAGTGGGATGCGGTCCCGCCGGCCGGGCGCGAGCGGGGCCGTGTCCTCGTAGCCGTCGAGCACCGCGTCGAGGTGGGGGCAGCCGAAGAGGGCGAGCATCGCCAGGTCGGTCTCCCGGTGTCCGCCGTGCGCCGCCGGGTCGATGACCCGGACGTGCCCGTCGGAGCCCCAGAGCACGTTGCCGTTCCACAGGTCACCGTGCAGCCGTGCGGGCGGCTCGGCGGGACCGGCCAGACCGGGCAGCCGTACGCACACCTCCTCGACGAGCCGTGCCTCGGCCGGGCTCAGGGTGCCCGCGTCGACGGCGTCGCGCACGTACGGGAGCACCCGGTGCTCGGCGTACCACGCGGGCCATTCCGTGCCGGCGGCGTTGCGCATCGGGGCCACTCCTATGAAGGCTTCCCGGGGGCCGCCCGGCGGTGGTGCGCCGAACGCCGGCGCCCCGGCGGCGTGCAGGGCGGCCAGGTCCCGCCCGAACCGGAACGCGGCTCCCGCGTCGGGCGGGCCCACCGGGACCAGGCCGGTCACCAGCCACCGTTCGTCGTGCCCGTGCACCCGGGGCACCCGCACCGCCCCCGCCTCGCCCAGCCAGCGCAGCCCCGCGGCCTCCGCGCGCACCGCCTCCGGGGCGTCGTGCTCCTTCACCATCACCGCCGGCCCGCCGTCGAGGACGACTTCGGCGAGCGCCCCGGACCGCAGGCGCACCTCGCGCGCCGCCCGTCCGGTGATCCGGGCCGCCACCGCCCCGGGCCCCTGGTCATTCGTCCGCACGGCGTTCACCGTACGGCAGCCGGGACGGGCGTGGCACGGGCGCACGGGAGCACCGCTTGCCGTATCGGCAAAGACGGTTGTCGTCCGGGCGGCTTCCGGCGGAGGCTCGGACGCAGAGCGGCGAACGACGCAGCCACGACACCGCAGCCACGTCACCGCAGCCAACGAACGACGCAGCCAACGACACCGCACCGCCCGTCACCCGAGGAGCCGTCATGCCCGCACACCCCCTGCCCACCCCGCCCGCCGACTTCTGGGAGGCCCGCTACCGCGACTCCGACCGCGTCTGGAGCGGACGCCCCAACGAACTCCTCGTGCGCGAGGTGGCCCACCTCGCCCCGGGCGCCGCCCTCGACCTGGGCTGCGGAGAGGGCGCCGACGCGGTCTGGCTGGCGTCCCGCGGCTGGCGTGTCACCGGTGTCGACATCTCGCCCACCGCCCTCGAACGCGCCGCCCGGCACGCCGCCGAGGCCGGTGTCGCCGACCGCACCGCCTGGGAACGGCACGAACTGGGCGAGTCCTTCCCCGAGGGCGTCTTCGACCTGGTGAACGTCCAGTACCTGCAGTCCCCGGTGCCCCTGGACCAGCGGGCCGTCCTGCGCAGCGCCGCCGGCGCCGTCGCCGAGCACGGCACCCTGCTCGTCGTCATGCACGCCGGCTGGCCGTCCTGGCAGACCGAGCCGCCCTTCGACGCCGACTTCCCGACCCTGGACTCGCTCCTGGCGGAGCTGGCGCTGCCCGAGGACGCCTGGATCGTGGAGACCCGGGAGACGGTGCGCCGCCCGAGCCTGTCCCCGGACGGCGAGCAGGGACACCGGGACGACCACGTCTGGCGCGTTCGCCGCGCCTGACGCGTGTCCACGGCGGCCCTGCCCGGGTCGGTGCGTGCCTGGTCCGCGTTCCGCTCTGTCACGTCCCTCACCGTCCAGCGCCGGTTGGCCCCCGAGTGGGCGGCCAGGTGGTGTCGTTCACCGTGACCAGCCGGTCGCCGGCTTGACGAACTCCCGGGTGACGAAGTTGCCGCCCGGGTGACGAAGTTGCCGATGGAGGCCGGCACGAGGTCGGGGGAGAGGGAGCTGGGCAGCGACAGACCGGGCCTCTCGTCGAGGTCGCCGACGAGGCCGAAGCGGGTGCTGTGCATGAAGCCCCACATCAGGCTGGCGACGACGGCGGGCACCGCATGGGGCAGGAGGATCGAGATGAGGGAGAAGCGCGTGCCGTGGAGGCGGCAGCTGTCCAGGGCGGGCGCCACCGGCAGGGCGATGCCCAGCATTGATCGGCACCCGGACGCACAGGAACAGGGAAGGCCGGCCGAGCGCCGCCCAGAAGTTCTCGTCAGTTCTCGTCCCCCAGCGCCTGCCGGTGGTTGTCGGGCAAGATGCGCCAGGAGGGCGCCGAACGCGGCACGACCCTCGTGCCGACGCGCCTGGTGGAGCGGGCGAGCACCGCCCCGCCGCCCCGCTCGCGGCCGGGCAGCGGCTGACCGAGAGGCGCCCGGAGCCGCCCCGGCCGGCTCGCCCACCCGGGCGTCCCCCGGTGTGATCCCCGCCGGCCGCGGGAACTCGGCGGCCATGAAAGAGCAGGCAGACACCCACGGGTCGTACTGGCTCGACACCGTTCCGCCCGGCGACCCGGCCCCCGCGCCGGACGGCGACGTCGAGGCCGACGTCGCCGTCGTCGGCGCCGGCATCGCCGGGCTGAGCACCGCCTGGGAGCTGACCCGGCGCGGGCACGGCGTCGTCGTGCTGGAGGCCGACCGGATCGCCGCCGGGGTCACCGGCCACACCACCGCCAAGCTCAGCGCC
Source organism: Streptomyces sp. NPDC006610 (assembly GCF_040611575.1). Classification (NCBI taxonomy): domain Bacteria; kingdom Bacillati; phylum Actinomycetota; class Actinomycetes; order Kitasatosporales; family Streptomycetaceae; genus Streptomyces; species Streptomyces sp. NPDC006610. The sequence continues at coordinate 64,571 of NZ_JBEXOP010000031.1, read as the reverse complement.
CAGCACACCCTGATCTACGACCGGCTGCGCCGCACCCGGGGACCCGAGGGGGCACGGCTGTACGCCCGCTCCCAGACGGAGGCCGTCCGGCACGTCGCCCGTACCGCCGAGGAACTCGGCATCGACTGCGACTGGGAGGACGCGGCGTCCTACACCTACGCGCAGGGCCGCCGCCGGATCCCGGAGCTGCGGGCCGAGGCGGAGGCGGCGCGGGAGGCGGGGCTGCCCGCCGAGTTCGTCACCGAGACCGACCTGCCCTTCCCGGTGGCCGGCGCGGTCCGGGTGGCCGACCAGGCGCAGTTCCACCCGCGCAAGTACCTCATGGGCCTGGCCGACGCGATCCGGCAGGCGGGCGGGCGGTTCCACGAGGGCACCCGCGTCGTGGGGCTCAGCGAGGGCGAGCCGTGCGTGCTGACCACCGAGAGCGGCGTACGGGTGCGCGCCCGGAAGGTCGTGGTGGCGACGCACTACCCGGTCTTCGACCGCGCGCTGCTCTTCGCCCGGCTCTCGCCCCGCCGCGAACTGGTCGTCGCCGCCCCCGTCGAGGCGGCCCGGGCGCCGGAGGGCATGTACATCACGCCCGAGCACCGCACCCGCTCGGTGCGCACCGCGCCGTACGGCGACGGCCGGCGGCTGCTCATCGTCACCGGCGAGCACCTCACGCCCGGTGCCGGCGAGGACGTCGAGGAGCGGTTCGCCACCCTCACCGGCTGGGCCCGGCGCAACTTCGGCGAGCTGGACGTCACCCACCGGTGGGCCACCCAGGACAACGACTCCACCGACACCGTCCCGCTGGTGGGCCCGATGCCGCCGACGAGCCGGCACGTGTACGTCGCCACCGGGTTCGGCGGCTGGGGCATGAGCGGCGGCGTCATGGCGGGTCTGCTGCTCGGCGAGCTGATCGACGGCGGGAAGCCGCCGTGGAGCGACCTGTACGACCCGCGCCGGATCACACCCGTCCTGCGCCAGGGCGGGCAGTTCCTCCAGCACCAGGCGAAGGTCGCCCGGCACTTCGTCGGCGACCGGCTGCCCGCGCTGCACAAGCCGTCCCTCGACGACATCGCCCCGGGCGACGGAGCGGTCCTGCAGGTCAACGGCCGGCGCTGCGCGGTCCACCGGGACGAGGACGGGACGCTGCGGGCGCTGTCCGCGCGCTGCACGCACATGGGCTGCATCGTGTCGTTCAACCGGGCGGAGCAGGCGTGGGAGTGCCCGTGCCACGGGTCCCGCTTCGCCCCGGACGGCAGCGTCGTCCAGGGCCCGGCGGTGCGGCCGCTGGAGCAGCGCGACCTGTGAGCGCGCCGACGGCGAGCGGGTGTCCCGCTCGCCGTCGCCGTCGTGCGGTGGGTCAGATGCCGCAGCTGGGAGCCGACCAGTACTGGCTGCTGCGGTGGTCGACGTGGGTGTGGTCGTTGTGGCCGGGGTAGCCCGGGCCGAGGATGCCCCGGAAGCCGTGGTTGCGCGCCTGCTTGGCCAGGGTGCACAGGGAGTGCGGGCCGGCCCCGAGGTCGACGCCGTCGCCGTAGAGGTGACGGCTGTCGCTCGCGCCGCCGACCGCGCTGTTGCAGGAGTAGGACCGGAAGCCGCTGGTGACGGTGATCGGCTGGTCGCCCAGCGCGTGCCGCAGGGCCTCCAGCTTCCACATGGCGCGCAGCGCGTTCGCCTTGGCGGCCGAGGCGCTGACCGCTCCGCCCGACCAGGTCGAGTTGCAGCGGTTCAGCTCGCTGTAGGAGAAGTGGATCGGGGTGCAGTCGTCGTCCTGCAGCGCGTACAGCTTGTTGTAGGTGTTGGTGCCGGCGACGCCGTCGGCGACCAGCCCGTACGCCGACTGGAAGCGCTTGAGGGCCGCCGCGGTGGCCGGCCCGAACTCGCCGTCGACGGCGAGGACGGACCCGTAGCCCGGGTAGCCGCCGAGCCGGATCTGGAGCTGGGTGACGTCGGCGCCCGAGGAACCCTGCGACAGGGTGCGGGTCCAGGTGTAGCAGCCGTCCGCGTGCGCGGAGCCCGCGGTGGCGAGACCGCCCAGCCACAAACCGGACGTGAGCATGACAATAGAGAGAATGAGGCGGACCGTGCGTTTCAACATAGGACCTCCATGCTGGGGGAGACGGCGCGGTGCTGCCGAGCGCGAAGGGTGTGTGACGCGCGTCAACCATGGGCTATGCGCCCGCGGGGGCGCAAGGGCGCGTGCTCCGGGACGGGTCGAACTTCCGGTGAACGGACGTGTCCCCCGTCCCGGGGCCGGGACGGGGGACCGCCTGACTGACCGGCCGCACGGGCCGGTCAGTCCCGCGCGACCAGCGACGGCGTGTCCGGCGTCAGCACCTCGCCGCGGAAGAAGGCGGGGCTGCGCCGCCGCATCACCAGCATGATCACCAGGCCGAGCGCCAGCAGGCCCACACCGATGACGAACACCGAGCCCACGCCGAGCACGGACGAACCGCTGCCGTAGGCCGGGTCCCACATGTCGACCAGCGTCTTGGCGAAGACGGCCGTCAGCAGCGCCCCGCCGAGGAGCGGGAAGACCCCCTTGAACAGCAGGTCCCGTCCCGAGCGCAGCAGCTCGCGGCGGAAGTACCAGGCGCAGGCGAAGGCCGTCAGGGCGTAGTAGAAGCAGATCATCAGGCCGAGCGCGTAGATCGTGTCGACCAGGACGTGCTCGCTGACCAGCGTCATCACCGTGTAGAACACGCCGGTCGCGACGCCCGCCACGACCGTCGCCCGGCCCGGCGTGCGAAAGCGCGGGTGCACGCGGGCGTACGACGCGGGCAGCGCCTCGTACGCCGACATCGCCAGGACGGTGCGGGCGACCGGGATGAACGTGGTCTGGAGGCTGGCCGCGGCCGACGCGAGGACGGCGACGAACAGCAGGATGCCGAGGCCGGGGCCCATCACCGGGCCGGCCAGCGCGGCGAAGACGTTGTCGGAGGTCTCCGGGTTGGCGAGGCCGAGCCCTTGGTCGCCGGCGCCCACGACCATCTGCGCGGCGACGCCGGTGGCCAGGTAGGAGCCGACCAGCACGACCATGGCGACCAGCGCGGCCCGGCCGGGGGTGCGGGTGCTGCCGCTGGTCTCCTCGTTGGCGGTCAGACAGGCGTCCCAGCCCCAGTACATGAAGATCGACAGCGACAGCCCCGCGGTGAACGCGGCGAACGACTGCACGGCGAACGGATTCAGCCACGACCAGGAGAACTCCGCCGACGTCGGGAAGTCCGCGCTTCCCGCCTTGCCGAACGCCATCGCCACGAAGACGGCCAGCACCAGCAGCTGCAGGCCCACCAGCGCGTACTGCACGCCCTTCGTCGCGGTCATGCCTCGATAGCTGATCACCGTGGCGATCGCGATCAGCGCGAGACAGGTGACGATGTGGACGGCCTTGTTCCCGTCCAGCGCGGCGACCGATGCGCTGCCGGTGATCTCACCGGCCAGCAGCCAGAAGTAGGACGTCGCGACCCCCGCCAGATTCGACAGCACGATGATCGTGGCGATCACCAGACCCCAGCCGCACATCCAGCCGAGCCGCGGGCCGAACGCCTTGACGGTCCAGGTGAAGGAGGTGCCGCAGTCCGGCATCACCCGGTTCAGCTCGCGGTAGGCGAAGGCGACCAGCAGCATCGGCAGGAAGCCCGCCAGGAACACGGCGGGCATCCGCACGCCGACCTCGCCCGCCGTGGAGCCCAGCGTGGAGGTGAGGCAGTACACCGGGGCCACGGTGGAGACGCCGATGACCGCGCTGCCCAGCAGGCCCACGGAGTTCCCGCCCAGGCCCTTGGCGCGCATGCCATCGGAGGGTGCGGCGTCACCTGCTTCTTCGGCCCCGGGCCGTGCGTCGAGCTGAGTCATGAACAGGACGTTAAGTCCTGCGGTTTCCGTGCCGACGAGGCTTCACCTTCACGCCCTCTGGAAGCCGCCGGTCGGTCATTCCATGGTTGGTCGACGATTCGGCCCTGCGATTCGAAGGGCATTGGGCGGTCGTGTGGGTGCCTTCCATGACTCATCGTGCGGCGTCCGATATTCGGTAATCGCAGCAGGGGTCGTTTTCGGCCAGTGGGAATCTGTCCTGTGATCCCCGTCACATTATCCGGTGCACCAGCTGCGTGGTCAGCTCGTAGCGGGCGCCGACGATCGCCAGCGCGCCCGTGGAGACGCGCGCGGCCAGATCCGGCTCCGCCGCCAACCGGGCCCGGATCGAACGGACGTTGGCGTCGATGGTGGCGTCGATCCGGGCGTCGCCCTCCACGGTGCGGTCGATGGCCGGGGCGATCTGCTCGGCCAGGTACTCGATGTGCGCCGGCAGCGACGCGCCGGTCTCGTCCGCCTCGACCGCGGCGCGCACCGCGCCGCACGACTGGTGTCCGAGCACGACGATCAGCGGTATCGCCAGCTCGAGGACTCCGTAGGCGACGCTGCCGAGCACGGCCTCGTCCAGCACCTCGCCGGCGGTGCGCACGGTGAGCAGATCGCCGAGCCCCTGGTCGAAGACCAGCTCGGGCGGGACCCGCGAGTCGACGCAGCCGAGCACGACGGCGAACGGATGCTGGCCGGAGGTGAGCGCCTGCCGCACGGCCGGCGTCTCGTCGGGGTGCTTCTCGTGGAAGGTGCGCCAGCGCAGATTGCCCCGCGCCAGCTCGCGCAGCGCCTCCTCGGGGGTGCCGGGCCGCGGGCGGGCGGCCGGGCCTGCGGAGGCGGGGGAGACGTCGAGGGACAGGGCGGCGCCGAGGGCCGCCGTGCCGGTGAGCGCGGCGCGCAGCAGAGTGCGGCGGGCGGCGGGGGCGGGGACGCGCGAGATGTGGTCGGGGGTCACGCGGTTGAAGGTATGACCGTGATCGTGCTCATGTGTTCGAGCTACCGAATCATGGTGCGGCATGGCCCTTTCATGGACCCCCGTTGAACCGCCCTTGACGCCCCGCAGCCCATTTCTTGGCCCGCCCCTGATCGCGGAGGTGGCGGCCCGCCCCGATCGCGGAGGTGACGGCACGCGCACATGCGGAGGTGACCGCACGCGCACATGCGGAGGTGACGGCCCGCGCACATGCGGAGGTGACGGCACGCGCATATGTGGCACCTGGCCGGAATGCGATGGATACGAGGACCACTGGAGGCGGCGCGCCGGGCGTGGGCCGTGCCGGGCCGGGAGCGGGACCTGGCCGTGCAGGCGCTGAAGGCCGCGTTCGCCGCCTGGCTGGCCTGGGCGGTGGCGGGCTGGTGGCTGGAGGCGCCGATGGCGTTCGTGGCGCCCTGGGTCGCGATCGTCCTGGTGGAGTCGACGGTGTACCGCTCCGTCGCGCACGGGCTCCAGCAGCTGGCCGCCATCGCCTTCGGCACCGCCGCGGCCACCGCGGGCGCGCTCGTCCTGGGCGGCGCCATGGCCGCCATGGCCCTGGTGCTCCCGGCGACCGTGCTGCTGGGCAACTGGCGGCAGCTGGGCAGCCAGGGCGTCTACGCGGCCACGGGGGCGCTGTTCGTCCTCACCGGCGGCACCGTGAGCGTGATGACCTCGGCCGCCCGGATCGCCGAGGCCGCGTTCGGGGCGGCCGTCGGCATCGCGGTCAACGCGCTGATCCGGCCGCCGGTGTATCTGCGCAGCGCCGACGCCGCTCTCCAGGACGTGGCCGGCGAGGCCCACGGCATCCTGGAGTGCGTCGCCGACGGGTTGCGTGCGGGCGCCTGGGACGCCGAGCGGGCCAACCAGTGGCACGACCGGGCGCTCAGGCTGGGCCGGCTCGTCGACCAGGCCCGCTCCGCGATCGGCTGGAGTCGCGAGAGCCTGCGCGCCAACCCCCTGCGCCGCCGTTCCGCCCGCCCGCCCGGCCCGGGGTACGACGATGCCGTGCTCGTCCTGGACCATGTGGCCGTGCACACCGCCGGGGTCACCCGCACCGTCCGTGACGCCGCGGCCGAGGACCGGCCCGCCGCCCGGCCCGAGCCGGGCACCGTCGACCGGTACGCGGACTTCCTGCACCGGACCGCCGAGGCCATCCGCTGCTACGGCAGGACCCGCTTCGAGGCGGCGCCGGAGGCGGAGCTGAAGGACGCGGTCGCCGGGCTGGAGGACACGCTGGACGCTCTGCGCGCGCATCTGCCGGGCGCGGTCGGCGACGACCCCGAGGCCCTGGCCACCCACGGCGCGCTGCTGGCCCAGGCGCGCCGACTGGCCGAACAGTTCGTCAGAAGCGTGTGAATTCAATTGAATGGTTGATGGATTCGATTGAAGTGTTGATATTACGCAAATCAATCAAAGGAATTTCGGGTGTTTTGTAATTGATTGGAGGGATGTGGCTACGCGGTTGGCTGGAAGTGATGACACACATCAAAGGAGATGGTGACATGTCAGCCACCGAGAGGATCACGGACGACGTGATCCGCGTCCAGGACACGGACGTGGAGGCGATCCTCGACCCGGCAGAGGCCGACGGCGTCTTCCGCGACAGCCGCGAGTGCCTCGCGCTCGCCGTGGCGGGCGGCAAGGGCTTCGTCCTGGCGTCCCCGCCGACCCCCCGCCCGAAGAAGGGCTGACCGGATCGACAGGAGCAGCAAGATGGAGCAGTCAGGCGCCTCCGCCCTCATCGAGGGCGCGGTGCAGGACCTCGCTTCCGGTGTGGTCTCCGCCCTTCGGGGCGGAGACCCTCCACGAGTGTCCGGCGCCATCGCTGCGGACGGCCCCGAGCGCGGCCTCGCGCTCGCCGCGGTCCGCGTTCTCGGAGCGGACGCGCTCCTCGCCCCCGTACTGCGGCGCATCCCGCCGGACCCCGGCGAACTCGCCCTCTTCCGCGAGGCGGTGACGGCCTTCCCGCCGCGGGCAGGCGCCGCCCCGACCGTCGTATGGAGCCACTGGGCCATGACCCGGACGCTCCGGCGGCTGGAGCCCTCCGGGGCCCCCTCCGCCCCCGCACCGGCGGAACCCGAAGCCCGCTGGCTCGACGTGGCGAGCTGGCAGCTGCTCACCCATCAGCTCGCCGTACTCGCCCCGCTGGCCCGTAGCGGAGAGGACACCGCCGTCCTGCGCGCCGCCCGGCGCCGGCCGGTGGACGTCGCCCGCGGATTCGTCCGCGCGGTGCGCCGCAGGGACTGGCGGCAGGCGGCCGGCGCCGGACGCTGGCTCACGCTGCTGGACGGCGTGCCCGGCACCCTCGGCCTGGAGACCGGCCTCGACTTCGTGGACCTGATGGGCGGCGCCGACCCGCGCGTCGCACTCCAGGTGGAGGCGGCCCGGCTGATGCGCACCGGAACGCTCGTATGACCGGGCCGGACATCGAAGCCGTGCGGGACGTGCGGCGGACGGCGTTCGACTGGGTCCTCGCCCACCGGGACGGGTTCACCCTCGGCGACGAGGCGCTGGCGCCCGACGGACAGGTCGACGACACCTGGAAGCGGCTCGGCGAGCTGGCGCAGGTCTGCGCCACCACCGTCCGGCACACCGCCCCCGGCGACCCCGTGCACGCCGACGCCCGCGACCTGCTCGCCTTCGCCTGGGAACAGACCGGCCGCGGCGCGCTGTTCCTGGAGATGCAGCGGCTGGAACCCTTCGCCACCTACCCGCTCGAGGTCTACGGGGCCCTGGCGTCGGCCGGTCTGCGGCACCCGGGCTACGAGGAGGCGGCGGCCGTCGTGGCCCGCACCCGCGGCTGGCGGCTCACCGAACAGACCCCGACCCGGCGCCTCGGAGTCCGCTGCGCCGAACGGCTCACCGGCATAGGCGCGTACGCACCGGGGTCACCGGCCTGGGACCACACCTGGCTCGGCGGACGCCCCGAGCCGTGGACCTTCGAGCGCGACTCCGGCTACGCCCTCACCCACGTCGTCTTCCACCTCACCGACTGGGGGCGCGCCGGAGCCGGCCCGCCCCCCGCGCTCGCGACCTACCTCGCACACTGGCTGCCGGCCTGGCTCGACACCTGCCTGGAGGCCGGAATGTGGGACTTGAGCTGCGAGTTGCTGGCCGTCGCCGCCACCGTGTCACCGCCGGCCGACCTCCCCGACGCACAGGACGCGTGGGGACGGATCACGGCGGCGCGGCACGACACGGGCGCCCTCCCCGAGGAACGCCACCTGCCGCGGACGCACGACGCCGCGGCGGACTTCGCCCGCTGCTACCACTCCACCCTGATGGCCGCCTTCGCCGCGGCCCTGACCCTGCGGCACACGCGAGACCCCGGGGCCGTCCCCCACCGGCACGCCCGACAAGGAGTGCTCCGATGACCGAGACCCGTCTGATGCACCAGGTCGGAGTCGGCGCCCTCGAATGGCTGTGGGCCCACCGCGACGGCTTCCGGCTCGAGCCCGACGTCGATCCGGAAGTGGGCTTCCTGGAGCGGTTCAAACCGATCGGCGAACTCGCCGTGATCTGCGGGGTGCTGTTCCGCGAGGGCGTGGCCGGATCCCAGCAGGCCCGCCTGGCCCGCCAGTTGCTCGACCATGTCTGGCGGGAGACCCTCGACGGCGGCCGCATGCTGGTGCGCGGGCAGCGCATCGAGCCGATCTCGCCCATCCCGTCCGAGGTCTACCTGCCCTTCCGGGAACTGGGCCACAGCGTGCCCGAGGTGGAGCGGGCGGCCGCCCTCAACCACCGCCTCGAAAGCTGGTCGGCGCTGGAGACGAACCCCACGCGGCGGCTCGGCCTGTCCGCGTTCCAGCGCCGGTTCGGATTCGCGCCCCGGCCGCCCGAGGCCGAGGCGCTGCGCGCCACCTGGCTGGCCCGCACGCCGGAGCCGTGGACGGTGGAGGGCCACATCGCCTACGGCATCACCCACGCCGTCTTCCACCTCACCGACTGGGGCGGGCGACCGGAAGGGCTGCCGCCTCGCCTCGCCGACTACCTCGCCACCTGGCTGCCCGCCTGGCTCGACGACTGGACGGACCTGCAGAACTGGGACCTGCTCGGCGAACTGCTCGTCGTCGACGCCTGTCTGCCCGAGCCGACCCTCGACGCCCAGGCGTGGCGGGCCTTCGCCGCCGCCCAGCAGCCCGACGGCGCCATGCCCCCGGCGCGGACGATGCCGGAGGGCAGCACGCAGGACGTGTTCGACGTCGTCTACCACTCCACGCTGGTCGCCGCGTTCGCCTCCGCGCTCGCCACCTCGCGGGCCCTGACCGAACTGGCCCACGCCTCATGAGCCGCCCGACGACCGCCGGCGCCACCCCGGCCCGCACGGCGTCCTCGTCCGAGGAGGACCTGCGGCGGCGGCTCGATGACGCGGTCGCCGCCGCCGACGCGCCCGACGCCGTCTTCGCCCTCTCCCGCCACGGCCTGCGCACCGTCCGCACCGGCGGCACCGGCCCGCCCCCGCCCGTGCCCCGGCAGGACCTGCGCTACGAGATCGGGTCCGCCACCAAGACCTTCACCGGACTGCTGCTCGCGCACCTCGTCCACGACGGCCCGCTGACCGGCGGCGAACCGGCCGCCGCGCTCCTCGCTCCCGGGCGGCAGACCCGCGTGACCGACGTGACGCTCACCCACCTGATGACCCACACCTCCGGGCTGCCGACCCTGCCCGCCGACTTCTACATCCGCGCCCTGCCGGTCTGGCGCACCAACCCGTACGCCCCCTATTCACGCGAGCGCGTGATCGACGCCTTCCTGCGGGCCCGGCCGCGGCACCGGCCGGGCGCCCGCTGGCACTACTCCAACTTCGCCGTCTCCGTGCTCGGCCACGCCCTCGCCGCGGCCTTCGGCGAGCCCTGGGAGGACCTGCTCGCCCGGCGCGTGCTGGCACCGCTGGGCCTGTACGGCATCGCCTCCCGCCCGGACGGCCCCGCCGTCGACGCCACCGGACACGGCAAGGACGGCCGCACGCCCGTGCCGCCCTTCGACCCCGGCGGCTTTACGGCGGCAGCCGCCCTCCGTGCCGCCCCGCACGACCTGCTGACGTACCTGGAGGCCCACCTCGACCCGCCGCCGGGCACCCCCCTGGCCGGCGCGCTCGACGCCGTACGGACCCCCGTGCTGCGGCGCGGGCTCGACCACCGGCACGTCCACACCCTCGCCTGGTTCCGCCACCCCCTCGGCGAGGGTCGGGCGATGTACTTCCACGGCGGCGCCACCTTCGGCCAGCAGGCGTTCCTCGGCTTCCGGCCGGACACCGGCACCGCCCTGGCCGCGCTGTGCACCCGGCGCTTCCGCCTGCGGGACCCGTTCGTCGCCACCGCGTACGCCCTGCTGGCCGAGGACTGATGTCGCCATGGTGCGTCAGGCCGTCTCCCACAGCGCCGGAGTGGCCGCCGGCGGCCAGGCGGTCTGGGCCTGGTGCGTGCCCAGGCACCGGTAGCGGATGCCGTCGTGGGTGACCGTGGCCCCGGCCGCGTAGACCCGGCCGGCGGACCAGACGTCGGCGGTGCCGTCCTGCGGCGGCGGCACCGGATCGGGGTTCGGCGCGGGCGCCGGGGCCGTGGCCGCCGCGGTCGTCCGCAAGGTCAGGCCGTACTCGGCGAGGATGACGTTGACCGGTTGATAGAACGTCGTGCCGCCCGACTCGCAGTCGCCCGAGCCGCCCGAGGTGACACCCTGCGCCTGCGCGCCCGCGACGAACGGGCCGCCGGAGTCGCCCGGCTCGGCGCACGCCGTCGTACGGGTCAGGCCGTCGACCGCGCCCCGCGCGTACCGCACACTGGCGTCGTGCTGCTGGATGATCCCGCAGCGCCAGCCGGTGGTGGCGCCCGACCGGCACACCGACGCCCCCACCAGGGCCTCGACCGATCCGGCCACCCCCATCCTGCGCCCGCCCTCCGCCCGGACGTCGGCGGTCGTGGTCCAGTCGTCGTTGACGCCCACCCAGGCCATGTCCCGGCCGGGGAACGTCGACGCCCGGAAGACGCCCTGGGCCGTCCTGTCGTGGCCGGTCGTCGTCTCTCCCGCCTCGCCGCAGTGCCCGGCGGTGACGAAGCCCGGCTCCCGTTCCCTGGTGACCGAGAACCCGACCGAGCACAGAGCCCTGTCCTCGATGTGGAAGGCGTCGCCGCCGACGACGTCCGCCAGCGGGCTGGGCCGGCCCGCCGACACCCGGACGGCCACGCCCGAGACGCCGGCGGCCTCGATGAACGCCCGGGCGTCGGAGCGGGCCGGCGCCTCCACCACGACCCGGTTCGCCGGCACGTCCACGTACCAGACCGGCGCCTTCAGGGCCTCGGCCCCGGCGGCGGCAGCGTCCAGCCGGTGCTTCACGGCCGTCAGATCGGCCAGCGACCTCTTCGCCACCGCGGCCATCGCACCCTGCGCCCGGATGGCGGAAACGTCGTCGGCGGCCGTCGTCGCCACGGTCAGCACCGCCGACGTCGCCCCGGACACCCACGCGCCGGCGAATCGCTCGCCCAGCGCGTTGCGCAGCCGCCCGGCCCGGGCGCCCGCCTCCGCCTCGTTGACCAGCCGGGCCGCCGCCTGCTCCGGGGTGAGGCCGAGATCGCGGCCCAGCGCGGCGACGAGCTGCGCCGGCGGCCGGTCCGCGCCGAGGGTGTGCGCCGCGCCGGGCAGCGACCCGCCCGCGGGCGGCGGATCGGCCGCCGCCACCGGGCACAGGCCCGTGAGCATCAGGGCGCCCGCCGCGATCAGGGCCGTGCGGCCTTTCGCCGGGACAACTCCGTGGACCATGCGCAGTTCTCCTTCCAGCCCGGCGTCGGGGAGTCGCCGGGAAGCCATAGGGCTTGCCTGGAAGAAGAGCGGAAATGCCGCGCGCGGCATGGTTTCGCACGATGGAGACGCGTGGCCGCGCCAAGTGCAGTAGGGCGCCGGCTCAGCCCGCGGTCACCCGGTCGGGCGCCTGGAGGTGGTAGACGTGGAAGGCGCGGCCGATGACCGGCTGGGCGACGTTGCGCACCCGCACCCCGCCGCTCGTCATGCCGTGCTCGGTGCCGGCGTGCGCGTGCCCGTGCACCGCGAGGTCGGCGCCCGCGGTGTCGATCGCCTCGGCCAGCAGATAGCTGCCGAGGAACGGGTAGATCTCCAGCGGCTCGCCGGCCAGCGTGTCGGCCACGGGGGAGAAGTGGGTGAGGGCGATCCGCGCGTCGCAGTCGCGGATCTCCTCCAGCGCGGCACGCAGACCGTCGGCGCAGTCCCGCGAGTGCCGGACGAACTCCTTCATCACCGGCTCCCCGAACTCCCCGGCGCTGCGCCCGACGAACCCCCCGCCGAACCCCTTGGTGCCGGCCACGCCGATGCGCCTGTCCCCGGCGGCGATCACCGTGGAGCTTCCTTCCAGCACCCGGACGTCCGCGTCCTCCAGCACGGCGGTGACCTCCTCGGGCCGGTCGTCGTGATGGTCGTGGTTGCCGAGCACGGCGACCACCGGCACCGGGAGGCCGGTCACCTCGCGGGCCACGACCCGGGCCTCCTCGGGGGTGCCGTGCCGGGTGAGGTCACCGGCCAGCAGCAGGACGTCCGCGCACTCGGACAGGGTGTCGAACGCGGGACGCAGCAGGCCCTGGCTGTCGGGACCCATGTGGATGTCGCCGACGGCTGCGATCCGGATCATGCGAGTTCCTCCGCGTGGTCGGGTGAGGCGGCCGAGGTGACGGCGATGTCGCAGTGCACCGAGAACCCGGCCAGTTCCTCCTCGACGAGGCGCCGGACGTCGTCACGGCACTCGGCGGTCGGCACCGTGCCGGTGACCAGCACGGACGCGCCGTGCACCTCCACGCGCACGCCCAGCTCGCCCAGGTCGCCCGCGGCCAGGCGGTCGCGCACACGGGCGATGCGGTAGTCGGCGTTCTCCTGGTTCTCCTGTGCGCCGGGCACGGGCCCGGCACCGGTGTCGGTCATGTCTGCTCCTCGTCCGCGGTGATCACGCCGAGCCGCTCCAGCAGGAACAGGAAGGCGGCGGCCATCGGTTCGTCCGCCCGGTCGCGCCGGATGCGCGCCCAGTCGACCTTCTCGCGCAGCGCGCGGGCGATCGGCAGCACCGCGCCGAAATCGCAGTGGTGCTCCGAGAAGGCGGCGAGCAGGCTGGACACCAGATCGGTCGGCGCCAGCACCGGCATGCGCACCGAGTCCACCGGGATCTCCACGGCGCGGTCCAGCATGTCCGTGGTGACGGGCCGGTGCGCCAGCTCGAAGATGATGTCGATGTCCTGCCCGAAGCAGGTCGCCTTGATCAGCCAGTCCTCCGGCGGCGTGTACACCTCCAGCCCCGCGTCCCGCAGGGTGGCCGCCACCGGCTCGGCGTCCTCGGGCCGCACGCAGAAGTCGGCGTCGTGCTGCAGATTGCCCGCGTGCCCGTGGGCGTACGCGGCCACGCTGCCCGCCAGGGCGAAGCGGTGACCGCCCCGCTTCAGCAGGGCGCCCACCTGCTTGGCGGCCTCCAGGATCGCCTGATTGCGATCGAGCGGCAGCTCCGGCTCGGCGTCCTCGCCCGGCCGCTCCGGGGCCTGCGTCGCCCCCCGGAGATCCGGGACCGCGGTCTGCGGGCCGAGCGTCGCCTCGTCACCGTTCCACGTCATGACCACTCCTTCACCGGGCCCTCCCGGCATCGCGGTTGCGCCAGTCCTGGGTACCCGGTGTGCGCCGTTCGACACGGGCCGCATCCCGCCCGGAGTTGCTCCCGCGCGGCCCGTCCGGGGCGCTCGTGTCCCGCCCGCGCCTCGTCGCGTTGCTCAAGGCGTGGACTACGACATGGATCCCCACGCCTACGGCTACGACCTCGGCGCCCACCGCAGACCCGTGACCACCGTCTCCCCGGCCGCGCAGCTGTGGTTCGACCGCGGGCTGGTCTGGACGTACGCCTTCCACCACGAGGAGGCCGTCGCCTGCTTCGAGGCGGCCGCCGCCGCGGACCCCGGCTGCGCCATGGCCCACTGGGGCGTCGCCTACGCGCTCGGCCCCAACTACAACAAACCCTGGGAGGCCTTCGACCCCGCCGAACTGGACCGCACCGTCGACCGCACGCACGCCGCCGTGGAACGCGCCCACCGGGCCTCCGCCGGCGCCACCCCCGTCGAACGCGCCCTGATCGAGGCGCTGCGCGCCCGCTACCCGCAGCCGCGGGCCGCCGAGGACTGCTCGGTGTGGAACGAGCCCTACGCCGACCGCATGCGCGCCGTGTACGAGCTGGCCCCCGACGACCTCGACGTCGCCGCCCTGTACGCCGACGCGCTGATGAACCTCACCCCCTGGCAGCTGTGGGACATCCGCACCGGCGAACCCGCGCCGGGCGCCCGCACCACGCAGGCCAGGGCGGTCCTCGACCGCGCCGTCGCCACCGACGCCGGGGCCCGGCACCCCGGCGTCCTGCACCTGTACATCCACCTGATGGAGATGTCCCCGGTCCCCGAGACGGCGCTGCCACTCGCCGACCGGCTGCGGGGCCTGGTGCCCGACGCCGGGCACCTGGAGCACATGCCCACGCACCTGGACGTGCTGTGCGGCGACTACCGGCGCGTGGTGTCCGGCAACAGCGCCGCGATCGCCGCCGACGAGAAGTACCGCGCGCGGGCCGGGGCGATGAACTTCTACACCCTGTACCGGGCGCACAACCACCACTTCAAGATCTACGGCGCGATGTTCCTCGGCCAGTACCGGACCGCGCTGGAGACCGCCGCCGAACTGGAGGCGTCGATCTCCGAGGAACTGCTGCGCGTGCAGAGCCCGCCCATGGCGGACTGGCTGGAGGGCTTCCTCGCGATGCGGGTCCACGTGCTGATCCGCTTCGGCCGCTGGGCGGAGATCCTTGACCTGCCGAAGCCCGCGGACCCGGTGCTGTACTGCGTGACGACGGCGATGCTGCACTACGCCCGCGGCGTGGCCCTCGCCGCGACCGGCCGGATCGCCGACGCCGAGACCGAGCGCCTGCTGTTCCGCGACGCGCTCACCCGGGTCCCGGCGTCGCGCACGCTGTTCAACAACACCTGCGCCGACATCCTCGCCGTCGCCTCGGCGATGCTCGACGGCGAACTGGAGTACCGCAAGGGCGCCCACGACACCGCCTTCGCCGCACTGGAGCGGGCCGTCGACCTCGCCGACGGCCTGCCCTACGACGAGCCCTGGGGCTGGATGCAGCCGGTCCGCCACGCCTACGGCGCGCTGCTCCTGGAGCAGGGCCGCGTCGCCGAGGCAGAGGCGGTCTACCGCGCCGACCTGGGCCTCGACGACGCCCTGCCCCGTCCCCTCCAGCATCCCGGCAACGTCTGGGCGCTGCACGGCTTCCACGAGTGCCTGGTCCGCCGCGGCCGGACGGGCGAGGCCCGGATCGTCGCCCAGCAGCTGAAGCTGGCCGCCGCGCTGGCGGACGTACCGGTGGAGGCGTCCTGCTACTGCCGCCTCACGACGGCGGGCTGCTGCGCCGGCTGAGCGGCGCAGCCTCCCGTCAGCGGGCGCCGGTCCAGTTGTGGGCGACGTCCACCACGACCCGGTCGGCCAGGACGGTCACCCGGAAGGGCAGCCGCGCCCGCAGGCCGAGGCCGAACTGGGTCTCGCCCTCGAAGCTGCCGCCGAACCGGGCGTCCCGGAAGGTGCGGTAACCGGTGAGGTCGACGCCGGGCAGCCGGGCGCCCGGCCGTGCCGGGTAGGTGGGCGCGCCGGTGTCGACGTCGTAGGCGGG
Source organism: Streptomyces sp. NPDC006610 (assembly GCF_040611575.1). Lineage (NCBI taxonomy): Bacteria > Bacillati > Actinomycetota > Actinomycetes > Kitasatosporales > Streptomycetaceae > Streptomyces > Streptomyces sp. NPDC006610. The sequence continues at coordinate 49,050 of NZ_JBEXOP010000031.1, read as the reverse complement.
GGCGGCCACCCGGATCTCCAGGACGGCGCCGCCGCCGACGGTGATCGGGTCACCGGAGCCGTCCTGGTGGAGGCGGCTCACGTACCGCACCGAGTAGCCGAGGCCCTTGGTCCCCGCGCCCGGCACGTCGACGACGAACCGGTCGAAGCAGGCCTGCCGGCCGGTCCGGGCGTTGGTCACCGACTGCGTCGTGGCGGCGAGCCGGGTCTCCTGCCCACTGCCCCAGCCCGTCGGACACGCAGTGACCCGTGCGGCGGCCGCCGGAGCGGCCTGGACCTGGGCCGGGGCGAGTGCCACGGCCGATGTGACGCCCACCAGTGCGAGCGTCATCCACGTTTTCCTCATGCGTGCCATTGCGTCCCCCAAGGAGTGCATGTTGCTGATTACTGACTAGGACAGCGTGGATGGCCGAAAGGTTGCACTTTTTCATAAGATTCCAGCCATGCCCGGCCTGTCGGGCGATACGTCTCGGACGGCAGGTGCCGCCTCCACCGCGAGGTCGTTGTCGACCGTGTAGTAGGGGCGTACCACGACGTCCCCGGCGGGCGCCGACGGGAGGACGAAGACGTTCTTGCGGTCCGCGACGTCGTCCAGCAGCCGGCCGACCCGGACGGGCGGCGTCCCGGCGGCGGGCTCGACGAACACGTCCCACACGCAGCCGCCGTCCGACGCCCCGGCCGTCGGCCCCGTGAAGTCGGCGGTGAAGGAGAAGCCGCGTTGGTCCTCCTCGATCCGCGGCTCCACCACCCGGTCCGGTCCGCCGCCGCGCCGCCGCAGCCGTACGGCCGCGCCCTGGCCGAACACCGCCCCGTGCAGCCGGGCCGTGACGGTCATCGCCCCGTCGCCCATGTGAACGCCGGCGGCTTCCGCGTGAGCCTCGCGCGCCCAGGCCCGGATCGCCAGGAACCCGTCCAGGGTGACGTACGGGATCCGGACCCGCACCGGCGACCGGCGGTCCCGCGTCTGCCCGTCGACCAGGGCCCGCAGGTCCCGCAGTCCGGGGCGCAGCCGCTGCCGGGAGCCGTCGGCGTCCCGCACGAGGTACACGTCCCATCGGCCCTCGTCGAGCGCCGGGCGGTCGCCGAGGACGGCCGCGAGGCGGTCGCCCCCGGCCGGTTCCAGGGGGAGACGGTGCAGGGTCTTCTCCGGTTGGCCCTTCCTGGGCCGCAGACGCAGCAGCAGGTGCGCGGGCCCGTCCGCCGGCGGCGGGCGCAGTCCGAAGGAGATCTCGCCGTCCGCGTCCACCGTGCAGTCGACGCGGGGCCGCGTGCCGTGGTCGGTGCTCATCGCCGTCCCATCCGTACGAGGCGCAGCGCACTGCTGCCGGTGGCGTGGACGGCGTCACGGGCGGCGAAGCCGTGACCGGTGAGGACCCGGCGCAGCGGTTCGCGGTCGGGGACCAGGGGCCGCCCGGCCCTCCGCGCGGCGATCGCGTCCTCGAAGAGCCGCTCCGCCTGGTTGACGACGGGAGCCGGCGCGAACCGCTCGGCGTTGCGCGCGGCGGCCCTGCCCATCCGGCGCCGGCGGTCGTCGTCGCGGACCAGCTCCAGCAGGGCGGCGGCCAGCGCCTCCCGGTCGCCCACCGGGACCAGCCGGCCGTCGACCCCGTCCTGGATGATCTCGCCCGGGCCGTAGGGGCAGTCGGTGCTCACCACCGGAAGTCCGCACCGCATCGCCTCGACGATGGTCATGCCGAACGGCTCGAAACTGGACGCGGCGGCGCCGATCGAGCCCTTGACCCACTCCGCCTCCATGGGGGCCGCCGCGCCCATGAGGAAGACGTTCCCGTGCAGCCCCAGGCCGTCGATCAGCCGGCGCAGCCGGTCGTGCTCCTCGCCCTTGCCGTAGATCCGCAGCTGCCAGTCGGGACGCTCGGCCGCGACCGCGGCGAACGCCTCGACGAGCAGGTCGTAACGTTTCACCGGGACCAGCCTGCCCGCCGCGACGACCACCTTCGACCTGCCGTCGGCAAGGGGCAGAACCGGATCGGGAACGCTGTTGGGCAGTGCCTCCACCCGCACCCCGGGCAGCACCATCTTGCGCCGGTAGGCCGCGGCATCGGCCTGTGTGACCGTCGTGAGCGCGTCCAGTCCCCGATAGGCGGAGCGCAGCGCGCGGCGCAGCCGGGCCGGATGGTTGTCCAGCGTGAGGTGTTCCTGGCCGACGCGCGCGACCAGCGGCGGCGCCTGGAGCGCGAGATGCACGTTCAGACCGGGGCGCGTGCCGACGACCACGTCCGCGTCGATCGACTCCAGGCACGCGCCGATGCGCTCGTCGGTGAGCGCGCTGTACTGCCCGTGGCGGTACTCGGCGGAGGGGAACACCCGCGCCGGTCTGCGGTGCTTCGGGTGGTCCTTCTCGTGTCTCAGGTCCACCAACGGGCGCAGCGAAACCCTGGGGTCCAGGGCGAGGTCGGGCCGCTCCCGGTGCCGCAGCACGGACACGATCTCCACGGTGTGCCGCTCCGCCAGCGCCTGGGCGAGGTTGAAGGTCGTGGTGATCGTCCCTCCGATGCCGTAGGCGTTGTGGATAAGGAATGAGATCTTCACAGGAGACTAGACAGCCGCAAGTCCCCCAAGGTTGTGCTCCGTTATCGGTTCGTTCACCGCAAAGCCGCCGCCCGGTCCGCCAGGCGTGCGTAGAGGCGCGGCAGCTCCTCCTGTGCCGCGCGGGCCCGCTCGCGCTCCTGGCCGTGCAGCAGCCCCCAGGTGAAGCCGGGCTCTCCCGAGACCTGCGCCGCCACCGCCAGGTCCCGCAGGGCGTCGCGGGCCACCACGCCGTCCTGGTGCGCGCCGAGCCGCTTCTGCAGGGCCTTCGCCCCCTTGCCGAGCCGCCCCGCCGGCCTGCCGAGCGCGGGGCCGGCGACGTCGGCGGCGTACCGGACCTTCTTGGCGGACTTGCGCGCCTGGTGCAGGGCGGCGTCGCGGTCGCGGCCCGGCGGCAGCTCCAGCGCCCGCTCGACGCGGCCGGCCAGACGGTCGTACTCCTTCAGGACCGCCCGGCCCAGCACCTTCCGGGTCCCGCGGCCGGCCTTGCGGCGCAGCGGCGGATTCTCGGTGAGGTCGGCCAGCGCGTCCAGCAGCCGCAGGTACCGGGGCGAGGACAGCGCCTCCAGGGTCCTCGCCCGCGTCCCGGCGCCGCGCGCCACCTCCCACGCCTTCAGTCGCGCGGCCACCGGCCCGAGGACGAGTTCGTCGGGCAGCGCGGCCAGATCGGCGCGGATCCGCTCGCCCAGCACCTCCTGGTCGCGCTGCGCGCCCAGCTCGCCAGCCAGCCACCGCAGTTCGGCGCGGACCGGGTCGGTGACGCGGCGGTCGAGCACGGAGCGGTAGGAGCGCAGACAGCTGCGCAGCCGCCGGCAGGCGACGCGCAGTGAGTGCACCGAGTCGGGCAGATCGCGCCGGACGGCCGGGTCGGCGGCCACCAGGGCGGCCGTGTGCTCCCTCAGATAGGCGACGACGTGCCCGCCGGGGGAGTCGCCGGCCGCCGGGTGCTTTCCGGACGCCCGGTCCGCGACGCGCAGGGCCCGGGCGAGCTTGGACGGTCCGGCCGCGCGGGCGACGCCGCTCTTGCGCAGCTTCTTGTCCACGGCGTCCAGCAACGCCGGGTCCGCCCCCTCGGCCAGCTCCACCTCCAGCTCGGCCCACTCCATGGGCTCGTCCTCGCCCGGCAGGGCGTGCGCCCGCACCCGGTCCAGGCTCAGCTCGGCCAGCGGGCCGCCGTCCCGGTCCAGGAGCCGCCGCACCGCGCGGGACGAGCGGATCCGCGCCACCGGCCGCAGCCCGGCCCCCCGGGTGCGGGACAGGACCAGCTCGCGCAGCGCGTCCGGAACCGCGTCCGAGAGGGGCGCGCCGACCTCCTCACGGCTGTCGCCGCCGAGCGGCAGCTTGAGGTGCCAGCCGGCGTCGGACCCGCCCGTCCGGCGGCGCAGGGTGACCGAGGCGCGCGCCAGCCGCAGGTCGTCGGTGTCGTAGTAGACGGCGTCCAGTTCCTCGGTGCGGGGGTCGGACACCGAGTGGACCGGCCCGGCTCCGGCCAGGTCGGGCAGCCAGGCGGCGCCGTCCGGTGCGGAGATGTCGTACTTTCGCTCTGTCTCGCGTTTCGACGTCATGACAAGCCCCTGATCCCGATGGGCCGGATCAAACCCCGAACGCCGGGAACAGCCCGTTTCGTCACATGGTGGAGTACGGCGGCAGCTCGCGGCGCGCCGGAGCGAGCGCCCAGCGGATGCCCGCGGTGAGGGCGCTGCCGAGCGGGCGTACGCACAGACCCTCGGCCGGCGGTATCCGGGGCAGCCGCAGCTCCCGCGACGCCCATACGGGCAGCAGCGACACCGCGTTCGCGGCGATCACCCCGTACGGGAGCCGGGCGGCCAGCGGAACCGGCGGGTTCAGCAGCAGGAAGCGTGCGGCGCTCAGCGCCTGGCCGGTGGCGCGCAGCTCGGGGCGGTAGGCGGCCAGCCGCTCCCGGAGACCCGCGAGGTCCCTCGGCGGGTCCTCGACGCCCAACTCCTCGGCCACGCGCGCCATGTCGGCCACGTAACCGTCGCAGCCCTCCGCGTCCAGCGGGCGCTCGCCGTAGCGCTGGTGGGCGCGCAGAAAGCTGTCGACCTCCGCGATGTGCACCCAGCACAGCAGGTGCGGGTCCGCCGCGCGGTACTCCTGCCCGTCGGGCGTCGTGCCGCGCACCTTCTCGTGCACCGCCCGCACCCGCGCGCAGATCTCCTCGGCGCTCTCGGCCGTTCCGTAGGTGGTGGTCGCCAGGAAGGTGCTGGTCCGCTGGAGCCGGCCCCACGGGTCGCCGCGGAAGCCGGAGTGCGCGCTCACGGCCGCCATGGCCAGCGGGTGCAGCGACTGCAGCAGCAGGGCCGACAGGCCGCCGATGAACATCGAGGCGTCGCCGTGCACCCGGCGCACGGGCCGCTCGGGGCCGAACCAGCGCGGTCCCGGCGTGCCGTGGATGCGGGCCCGGTTCGCCGGGCCGTCGGGACCGGCGACGCGGGTGAAGATCCCCGCGCCGAGCCGCTCCCGCAGGGCGAGCGTGGACAGCTGTGCCATGGGAGGTTCCTCCCGCGTCGAGGGCCTGAAGGCGACAGTACGCCGTCGGACGCGCCCGGCCAATGGGCCCCGGCGGACCGTCCCGCGCCTGCCTGGCCGCGGGCCCAGGGGGTACACGCGCCGTACGCGCGTCGTACCCGAGGGGCGCCGGGAAGGGAGCATCGTGGAGGACTCGTCGCTGCGCGCAGTGGGCTGGGCGCGCTCGCTGCCGCTGAACAGCGAGGTGAAGGCCGCCCGCGACTGGGCGCGCCGTCACCTGGACCAGCTGGGCTGGACCACCCGGGCCCCGGAGACGGCGGACGCGGTGCTGCTGACCGTCTCCGAGCTGGTCACCAACGCCCACGCCCACGCCCACAGCACCGCTCAGCTGGTGATGACCTGGGACAACCCCTGTCTGCACATCTCGGTGCACGACAGGTCCAAGGAGATCCCGGCACCCCGTCCGCCGAGCACCGAGGGGCTGGGCGGACGGGGCATGTTCCTCGTCGACGCGCTGGCCGACAGCTGGGAGGCGCGCCCCTGCCCGCACGGCAAGACGGTCACGGCCTGCTTCCGGCTGCCCGACGGGAGTTGACACCCTGTCGGGACACGGCACAGGGCGGTGAACCGAGGTCCCACTCGGTTCACCGCCCTGTGCCGTACCGGGTCTCCGCCGGAGCGGAAACCACGCCCGGCGGCGCGGAAGTGACCAATCGTCAGATCCGGCCGCCGGTGAGGCGGGTCAGGGGGCCGTGCGTGTGCCGTCCCGCCCGGCGGCCCACCGCGTACGACGCCGCGCTCAGCGCCGTCAGTCCCGCGCCGACGCCGGCCGCGACCAGTCGGCGGTTGGCGATGACCGTCCAGGCCGTCCTCGCCGTCGCGGCGACCTGTCCGGACGCCGTGACCACCGCCTTGCGCCCGGCCTCGACGCCCTTCGCCGCCGTCTGCACGGCGGCCGAGGCGGTGTCGGCGGAGCGCTCCGCGCCGGACTTCGCCGCCGACGCGGCGTCGTCCGCCTTGGCGGTGGCGGTCTTCGCCGCCTTCGCGGCGGGTGCGGTCGCCTTCTCCGCGGTGCGTCGGGCGCCGGAACCGCCTGCCGGCTTGGCCCCGGCCTTCTGATGCGTACCTTCGTTCGGTTCACTCATGGACAACGCCTTGCCGCGCGCCGCGACGCCAAACGCGTCGCGGCGGGCGGCTTCCGTCGGCCGTCCGGCTCCCGGGGCACGGGAACGGGACGAGTTTCTGCGAACGTTCGGAAGGGGGCCGTTCGCGGTCTGGCGGACGCGCGTAGATTTCGGGCACCATGCTTCCTGCACGATCTCTGACATGTACCTGACGCAGGAAGGGTCACCATGCACACCCTCAACGCGCTCAAAAACCCCAAGCGATTGCGGATCCGGTCGATCCTCACCGCTCTCGCGCTCGTCGTCGCCCCCGGGGCCATGGTCGTCGGTGGCGCCGGCGAGGCGTTCGCCGTCACCAAGATCAGCCACGCCACCGCCACCTCGATGTTCCGTGAGGTCGGCATCACCTGGTCGTCCTCGGGCGGATGCTCCGACCGCAACAACCCCACCTGCACGTCGTTCGAGCAGCTCAACCTCGCCAGCGCCCAGGGCGCCCAGACCCTCAAGCGGGCCAGCGGCTGCGCGCTGAACATCACCGGCGGCACCGAGACGGGGCACGCCTCCGGCACGTACTCGCACTGGAACGGCTACAAGCTCGACTACAGCAAGTACACCTGCATCGGGAACTACATCAAGAACACCTTCACCTACATCGGCGTGCGCGGCGACGGCGCCCCGCAGTGGCGCTCCGGCTCCGGCAACATCTACGCGGACGAGGGCAACCACTGGGACGTCCTGTACTACAACTGCGGCGGCTGCTGAGGTCGCCCCGGCCCGTGGACGCCGGCCGCCCCGGTGTCCACGGGCGCGTGCGCCGACGGGACTGCTCAGGCACGCGTTCCCGTCCGGTCCCGGCGGGACAGCAGGCGCTGTGCCGCCGACAGGCCGGGCGGCCGATGGCGGCGCAGGGCGGCGCGGGCCGCGTTGGCGCCGGGGGCGCCGTGCACGCCGCCGCCCGGATGCGCCCCGGCGGAGGCGAGGAACAGGCCGCGCACCGGGGTCTCGGGGCGGCCGGTGCCGGGGACCGGGCGGAAGAACAGCTGCTGGTGCATCGCGGTGGTGCCGCCGTTGATCGCGCCGCCCTTGAGGTTGCGGTCGAGGGCCTCCAGGGCCGGCGGGGCGAGGATGCGGCGGGCCCGGACGCGGGAACGGAAGCCGGGGGCGAAGCGCTCGACCTGGCGCTCCACGCGGTCGGCCATCCGCTCCTGCTCGGCGGCGTCCCACGCCCCGGTCAGCCCCTCCTCCCCGGCGTCCCCGGTGACCTCGTGCGGGACATGGGTGTAGGCCCACGCGGACTCGGTGCCCTGCGGTGAACGGGTGGCGTCCGCGGTCGTCATCTGGCCGAACAGGGCGAACGGCCGGTCGGGCACCTCACCCGTCGCGAGCTGGGCCGCGAACCGGGTCAACTCGGCGACTCCGTCCGCGAGATGGACCGTCCCGGCGCCCGCCGCCCGCTCGGCGCGCCACGGCACCGGCCCGTCCAGCGCCCAGTCGACCTTGAACGTGGCGAAGTCCCACTGGAAGCGCCGCAGGTCGTCCGGCAACTGGGGCGGAAGTTCCGACGGCGCGAGGAGTTCGCCGTACAGTGCGGGCACCGCCACGTCGGCGAGCACGGCGCGCCGGGCGGCGACCGTCTCCCCGCCGGCCGTGCGCACACCCACCGCCCGGCCCTGGCGCACGACGATCCGGTCGACGCGCTCCCCGCAGCGCAGGGAGCCGCCACGGGAGCGCAGCCGGCGCACGAGCGCCTCGGTGAGCGCACCGGCGCCCCCGGCCGGGGCGGGGAAGCCGTAGGTCTGTCCCAGCATCGACATCAGCCAGCCGTAGCCGCCGCTGCCCGCGGCCTCCGGGGCGAGATCCGCGTGCAGGGCGTTTCCCGCGAGCAGGAGCCTTCCGCCCTCGCCCCGGAACTCCTCCTCCCCGAGCCTGCGCACCGGCAGCACCATGGTGCGGGCCATCCGCAGCCCGCCCGCGCCGCGCAGCCGGGCCGCCAGCCGGAGCCCCGAGCGGACCGGCGGGAACGGGGTGAACAGGGCCTCCAGCAGATCCGGCCGCAGCCGTTCCCACACCGCGTGCAGCCGGCGCCAGGCGTCCCCGTCGCCGGGCGCGAAGGCGTCCAGCGAGGCGGCGGTGACGTCCAGCGTCCGGTCGAGCACCGCGCAACTACCGTCGGTCAGCGGGTGGGCCAGCACGTGCGGGGCGTGGCTCCACCGCAGGCCGTGCTCCTCCAGGCGCAGGCCCGCCACGACCGGCGAAGCGGCGGCGAGGGGGTAGAAGGCGCTGCACAGGTCGCTGACGAAGGCGGGGTCGACGCCCCGGTCGTGCCGGACCGCGCCGCCGGGTTCGGGCTGTTCCTCCAGGACCTCCACGCTCCAGCCGGCGTCGACCAGCAGGTTCGCGGCGACCAGCCCGTTGGGCCCGGCGCCGACGACGACGGCGTCAGGCATGCGCGCCCCCCGGCTGCCCGGAGACCGCCGCGTCCTCCTCCCGTTCCTCCTCCTCGCACACGGCGGCGAGCCGGGCGAGCATGGCGCGGTGCCGCAGCTGGATCAGCGCCTCGACTCCCACGTTGTGCAGGGTGCCGCCCACTCCCTGGAGGGGATGCTCGTCCACCACGACCAGGCAGTGCCGGCCCCAGGGCCGCAGTTCGATGGCGATCCGCGCGGTCCCCAGGATCCCGGCCCGTGCCTCCAGCTCCAGCACGGACCCGGGCTCGCAGTGCCGCACCACGGTCTCGTTGGCGACCTGGACGGGACCGAGCCGCACCGTGTAGCCGATGGCGGAGTCCACCTCCGGCCACCGGCCGCGCCGCGGCCGGGTCTCCGACGTGCCGACCACCCATTCCGCGTAACGGTCGCCGTCCGCGAGGACGTTCCACACCGTCCGCGGGTCGGCCTTGATGAGTCGATGACGAACAGCCACCCGGTCCTCCCGAAGCACACCCGAGGTCTCGTGCCACGCCGAGTGCCCCCCGCACGGCGATGCCAACCGGAGCACGCCGCACGGGCCGGCGTCACCGTCGGTGCGAGACCGCCAGTTCGACCAGGTGACGCCGGGTCACCCGGCCGCCGTGTCGCCCGTCGATCAGGCCCGCGACACAGGCGAGCAGCCCTTCGCGGGCGGCGTGGGGAAGGGCCCGGTGGCCGGAGTAGGTGCGCAGCAGGTCCAGATAGGCGGAGGTGCCGTAGGTGAGGTCCTGCTCGTAGCGGCGCAGGACCGTCGGCCCGAACCTGCCGCTGCGGGCCACCTCCGCCGTGTGGTCCGAGGCGTCGACGTCGGCGGCGTCCGGCGGCACGAGCCCGGGCGGTGTGGCGGGGTCGAAGCGCTCGTAGCAGCGCTGGACCTCCACGAAGAACGCCTCGGTTCCGCCCCGCACATGCTGGGTCCGCACCACGGCGAGCGCCCCGCCGGGACGCAGCGCGTCGGCGGCCCTGGCCACCCGCACCGCCGGGTCGATCCAGTGGAACGCGGTCGCCGAGACGACCGCGTCGAACGGCTCCCGGGGCAGCGGCCAGCTCTCGAACCGAGCGGTCACCACCTCCGCCGCTCCCGCCCCGGCCCCGGCCAGATTGCGCCGGGCGACCGCGGCGAGGTTCGCGCCCGCCTCGACGGCCGTGATCCGGTACCCCCGCTCGGCCAGCGGCACCGTCGCCTGCCCGGTCCCGCACCCGATCTCCAGCACCCGGCTGCCGGGGCGGACGCCCGCGAGTTCGGCGAGGTCGTCGTACAGCTGCGGCGGGTACCCGGGCCGCGCCCGGTCGTACAGCTCCGCGTCCTGGTCGAAGGTCCGGCCGAGCAGCGCCCGCCGGTCCTCGGCGGGCCGGTCGTCACGTCGCGGGCGGGGGGTACCGTCGGCCATACGGGGGAGCCTACCGACGGCCCTCGCCGTCCGCCCGCCCTCCGGCGCCGAGCCGCCCCGTCGGCCGCAGGGCCCCGCGCTCCTCGACGCGTGGCAGCTCATGGCGCGCGACCCGCAGCACCACCGGCGGCAGCGCGCCCCGAGCCGTCTGGGCCAGACGCAGCCACGAGGGCACGTAGACGGCGGTACGGCGGCGTTCGACGGCGCGCGCCAGCCGGGCGGCGACCGGCTCCACGGGGAGCACCCGGCGCAGCGGCGGCGGCATGTGGCCCCGCAGCTCCCGCATCACCGGCCGGCGGTCGGCGTCGCGGATCATGTCGGTGTCGGTCCAGTTGAGGTAGGCGATCCCGACGGCCACCCCTTGGTGCGCCACTTCGGCCCGCAAGGCGTGCGCGAAGGCCTCGACGCCCGCCTTCGAGGCGCAGTACGCACTCATCATGGGGACCGCGCCGATCGACGCGAGGCTCGCGACCTGGAGGAAGTAGCCGGAGCCGGCCACCAGGTCCGGCAGGAACGCGTGGGCGGTGAACGCGCTCCCGGTCAGGTTCACGTCGATCACCCGCCGCCAGGCGGCCGGGTCGCTCTGCCCGAACGGTCCGCCCTGCGCGATCCCGGCGTTGGCCACGACGGCCGACGGCGGCCCCAGCAGCTCCCGCACCTCGCCCGCCGCCCGCTCCAGGGCTGCCACGTCGGTGACGTCGACGGCCACGCACACCGAGGCCGTGGGCAACGAGGCCGCCACCGCCTCCAGCCCCCGCCGCTCAGGTCCGAGCAACGCCACCCGGGCCCCTCGCCCCGCCACCTCCCGCGCCAGCGCGGCCCCGATTCCCCGGGCCGCCCCCGTCACCACGACGGTGCGGTCCCGCAGGGGACTGTTCGGCTGGTTGGCCACGAAGTTCCCGGTAGCCACGGATCGGGAGGTCAAACGGCGGCGCGGGTGCGTACCTCCGACCGGAGTACGCCCCGACGTCACTACGTGCAACGGTTCGTGACGTCGTGTAACAGTCTGCGTATGATCACATGGCGAAACGACAAGCGGTCATGGCGACATGACAGGCAGACAGTGCGCGACAAGCAGGCCGTGCGCGCCGCGGTGGTGACGCTCGCGGCGGCGGCCGTGCTCGGCGTGCCGCTGAGCGCGCAGGCCGCGCCGGCCGGGGCCGACTGGGACGCCATCGCGCGGTGCGAGTCCAGCGGGAACTGGCGGGCCAACACCGGCAACGGGTACTACGGCGGGCTGCAGTTCGCGCAGTCCAGCTGGATCGCGGCCGGCGGGCTGCGGTACGCGCCCCGTGCGGATCTCGCCACGCGCGCCGAGCAGATCGCCGTGGCGGAGCGGCTGGCCAGGATGCAGGGGATGTCGGCCTGGGGATGCGCCTGAGCGCGTCGCAGGGGTGAGCGAGCGGCCGGGGGCCCGGGTCGGGGCGGTCCCGGCCGCTCGCTCGTTCCAGGGGTGGCGAGAGGCGCTTGCGGCCGTGCGTCCCGTCCCGTGCGGCACGGGCCGCGGCCGCCGTCGGCGAAGCGTGGCCGGGCGGGGGCCGGCGAGCCGGGGTGAACGCCGGCGAACGTGCGTGAACGACGGTGAACGGGCGGATGCCGCCCCGGCGTCGAACGGAACGCAATAGTCCACACACGGCACGGCATAGTCCACGCCCGGCGTCCTACGCTCACAGCGAGCCTCAGCAAGAGCCGACCGCGCGGCCCCGGTGGTGCACCCCCCCACAGCACGTCACCTCTCCGGAAACCCCACGGATGGAGATCCACATGCGCAGGACGAGCGCACGGTTCACCCTGGCCGGAACCGCCCTGGCGACCGCCGTCGCCATGAGCGTCATCGGTTCCGGCACCGCCACCGGTGTCACCCCCGCGGAACCGGTGACGGCCGCTGCCGCCGGTCCCATCGGCTTCGGAGCCGCCACCACCGGTGGCGCCGGCGGCAGCACGGTCACCGTCTCCACCGCCTCCGCCTTCACGGCCGCGGTGCAGAGCAGCACCAAGCAGATCGTCCAGGTCAACGGCACGATCTCGCTGTCGTCGATGACGAAGGTCGCCTCCAACAAGACCATCGTCGGCGTCGGCACCGCCGGCCGGATCACCGGGAGCGGGCTCAACCTGTCCCGGGTCAACAACGTGATCATCCAGAACCTGACGTTCACGGGGTCCAACGACGACGCCATCAACGTCGAGTACTCGACCAACGTCTGGATCGACCACAACACCATCTCGGGCGCCTACGACGGGGCCGTCGACATCAAGCGCGCCTCCAACAACATCACCGTGTCCTGGAACCGCACCCACAACCAGAACAAGAACATGCTGCTCGGCCACTCCGACAGCAACGGCTCCGAGGACACCGGCAAGCTGAAGGTGACCTACGTCAACAACTGGTTCGACGGCACCAACCAGCGCAACCCGCGCGTCCGTTTCGGCAACCCGGTGCACGTCCTGAACAACTACTTCAGCGACATCGGCGACTACGGCGTGGCGTCCACCGAGAACGCGGGCGTCCTGGTGGAGGGCAACTACTTCGAGAACACCGACGACCCGTACCACCTCGGCGAGGGCGACTCCGGCCCGGGCTCTCTCGTGGCGCGGAACAACCACTTCGTCAACTCCGGGTCCGGGCAGGCCGGCGGCAGCGTCGCCGCCATCCCGTACAGCTACACCGCCCAGTCGGCGTCCACCGTCAAGGCCACGGTGACCGCCGGGGCCGGCGCCGGCAAGATCTGAGCCGCTCCAAAGGCGGGACCGGCGGCGCGACGGCCGCCGGTCCCGCCGTATGCCTTGCCGCATCCGACCGCCTCGTCTAGGTTTCCCCACCCGGCCCGCCGGCGCCGTCGCCGGCGACTGCCTGGCCGAGGCCGACCGAGGGAGCGCCGATGCCTGCCGAACCGCACGGGGCGGCCGGCGGACCACGGCGGTCGCTGACGATCGGGCTGCTCACCGCGAACATCCACCTCGGCGTCGGCGCCACCTTGTGGTCCGGCGTCCGCGCCGCGGCCGAACGCGGCGACGTCAACCTCGTCTGCTTCCCCGGCGGCGACCTGCGCCGGGGCGACCTGCCGCGCAGCGCCCTGTACGACCTCGTCGGCCCCGCCCGTCTCGACGGCGTGGTCTGCTGGAGCTCGACCATCGGTCTGCCGTCCTCGGGGGCGCGGGCGCGCGCACTGATGCGGCGGCTCGCGCACATGCCGGTGATCAGCCTCAACCAGCCGCTGAGCGAACAGGCGGACGTGCTGTCCATCGACTCGCACGCCGGGATGCGCAAACTGGTCGGCCATCTCGTCGCCCGCCACGGATGCCGCCGCCCCGCCTGCATCCGCGGCCCGCTCGCCAACCCGGTCTCCGAGGAGCGCTACCGCGCCTACGCCGACGCCCTGCGCCACCACGGCATCGAGCGGGAGGCCACGCACGTCGTCGCCGCCGTCGACTTCGCCGCGCCGGGCGGCGCCTCGGCGATGCGGGTGCTGCTGGACGCCCGAGGGCTCAAGCCCGGGGTGGACTTCGACGCGGTGGTCGCGTGCAGCGACGTCCTCGCCGCCGACGCGCTGCGCCTGCTGACCGAACGCGGGGTGCGGGTGCCCGAGGACGTGGCGGTCGTCGGATTCAACGACTCGCCCGAGGCCCGGCTCTGCGACCCTCCGCTCACCTCGGTGGCGCTGCCGTTCGCCGAACTGGGCGCCCTGGCCGTCGACACCCTGGTGGCCCGGCTGCGCGGCACCCGACCGCCGGACCGCACGACCATCCCGGCCACCCTCGTGCCGCGCCGGTCCTGCGGCTGCCGCTACCCGCCCGGCCCACACGTCGCCGCACCGCTCGACCGGTCCGACCGCAACGACCTGACCGCCCGTCCGGCGCTCGGCTGGGCCGCGCTGGACGCCGTACTGCCCTCGGCCGGGTCCCGGCTCGCCGCGGCCTTCCACGCCGACCTCGCACCGGTCCCCGGTCCCGGCGCCGGCGGGGGAGCGGCGGCCGAACCGGACGACTCCACGGGCGACTTCCTGCCCCTGATCGAACGGTTGCTGCGCGGCCGGGCCCGCACCCAGGCCGAGGTCGACCGCTGGCACCAGGCGCTGGAACGCGCCCGCCTCGGCGTCGTCGACGCCCTGCCCACCGGGCAACGCCGCGACGCAGAGGCCCTGTTCGGGCGAGCGCGGCTCATCGCCGCCGAGCGCTCGCGCGCCCTGCTCGAGTACGAGCGCTGGACACAGGCCCAGCGCGCCCGCCGATTAAGGGAGTTCGGCACGGCCCTGACGACGGTGGTGGACCTCGACCAGCTCTCCGGCGTCCTGGAGCGGCACCTCGCCCAGCCGGGCGTCCCGCACTGCCGGATCGTCCTGCACGAGCAGGCCGCGCCCGGCTCGGCGCCGCCGGTGCGCGGCATGGCCCGGCCCCTGCTGACCCGCGCCGAAGGGCAGGTGCTCGGACACTCCGGGGTGCTCGACAGCCCGCCCTTCTCCGCCGCCCTGCTCCTGCCCGACGATTTGCTGCCGACTGGCCGGCGGTTCCGGCTGGTCCTCGAACCCCTCCACATCGGCGAGGAACAGCTCGGCCTCGCCGTCTTCGACGCCACCTCCAGCGAGGCCGCCGACCACGACGGCGCCCTGTACCGGGAGCTGGGCGACCAGATCAGCGCGGCGCTCAAGGGCATCGGCCTGTTCGACGAGGTGCGCCGGGCCCGTGACGCGGCCGAGCAGGCCAGCCGGTTCCAGACCCGGCTCCTCGCCCATGTCACCGGGGAACTGCGGGAGCCGGTGGAGGCCATGCTCGCGCGCGACGGCGACGACCCGCGGACCGTCCTCGCGGCCGTACGCCGGGACGCCGCCCGGCTGCTGCACCTCACCGACAACCTTCTCGACCTCGCCCGCTCGGAGGCCGGCGACCTCGTGCTGGCCCGCCGGCTCCTGGACCCGCTGCCGGTGCTGGAGCGGGCCTGCGCCGAGGCGGCCGGCTCCCTGCCGCCGTCCGCCGCGTGGTCGGCCGCTTTGCCCGCCCGGCTGCCGTCGGTCCCGGCCGACCCGGTGCGGCTGCGGCAGATCCTCGTGAACATGCTGACGGCCGCGGCGGACCGCGCGTCCCCGGCGGGCGTGGAGGTGTCGGCCGACTGGTCGCCGTCCGGCGTACGGGTCACGGTCGCCGTACCGGGCGCGGGGGCCGCGCCGGGCGCCGGACACCGGTTCGACGTCGGCCTGGGCGCCGCCCGACGGCTGGCGATGCTGCACGGCGGCTCCCTGACCGGCGCCGGCTCGCCGGACCGCGCCGAGTACGTGCTGGAACTGCCCCTGCCCTCGCCGGACGGGCACGCCCACCCGTCCGCCACGGGGGACGGGCCCCTGCTGGTCGTATCCCCGGACGAACCCGCCCCCGGCGACGGCGAGCGGGCCGCGGCGGAGCGGCTGGAGGACGCCCGCGATCCCGTGTCCCTGGTGGAGCACCGGCCGCCCGCCGCCGTCGTGTGGCAGGCGCGGCCCGGCCGGCCGCGGGAGTGGCGCACCGTGCAGCGCCTGCACGACCATCCGGCGCTGCGGCACACGCCGTTCGCGCTGTTCGGCGCGGCCGGCGCGGATCTGCGGGACGCCCTGCGGGCGCTGCGGCCCGACGGTCTGGCCGAGCCGGTCGTGGTCGCCGGCCGGTCGCGGGAGTCCCGGGAGGCGCTGCGCCGGCTCGCCGAGGCCGCGCTGCCCGGTCACCCGGCCCGCGTGGTGGCCGACGCGGCGACCGTGCTGGCGCTGGTCGCCGAGGAAACGCCCCGACTGGTGCTGCTGGAGCCCTCGCTGCCCGACATGCACGCGCTGGACGTGGTGGACCGGCTGCACGACGGCGCGGGGCGGGCGCTGTGTCCCGCGGTCGTCGCCGGCCACGAGGGGATCACGGCCGCCGACGCGCGACGGGCCCGGCCCCATCCGGCGCTGCTCCTGCTGGACCTGGACGTGTTCGCGCCGCACGAGGCGGCGGCCCTGGTACGGAATCTGGCGGGCCGGGACGGCAGCCGGCCGGCGCGGGTGCGGGCGGTCGTGGACGACGCCCTGGTGTATCTGTACGAGCACTACCGCCGGCGGATCTCCCGCTGGCAGGTGGCCCAGGCCGCCGGTGTCAGCCCCGATCATCTGGGCCGGCTGTTCCACCAGCGCTACGGCCTGACGGTGTGGGAGTACCTCACCCGGCTGCGGGTCCGCCGCGCGGCGGAGCGGCTGCGCTCCAGCGAGGACAGCGTGCAGAGCGTGGCCCGCTCGGTGGGCTTCGGCGACCGCGCCTATTTCAGCCGGGTGTTCCGCCGGATAACCGGGGTCGCCCCGCACTTCTACCGCGAGGACCGCGCCTCGGGGCCGACGGCGGCGGGCCGCTGAACCGGGACGTCCCGGCTCAGCGGCCCGCGCGGACCGGCGGATCTCAGCCGTGGTAGTTGATGTACCCGTTGCGGTCCGGGTCGTCGGCGGTCCGGGTGTAGGAGTGCACGTCGGCGCGTGCCCCGGACGGCTTGTAAAAGTAGATGGTGTCCTTGTCGTTGTTCCACATGAAGTTGCAGTTCTGGCGGTAGACGACGTTGTCCGCGTCGGAGTTGGTGCCGCGTCCGCCGCGCAGCTTGACGTAGTCGCCGGGCTGGAGCTTGTGGCTCGAGGAGAACGTGTACCGGTTGCCTGCGGCGTCCTTGACGACGTAGCCCTTGAGGTCGACGGTCGTCCTCGACGAGTAGTTCTTGATCGTCAGGTACTCGGCCCTGGTGTTGCCGGTGGTGCAGCTGTTGGAGTCCGAGCCCGGGGCGTCGTACTGGATGCCCTTGATCTTCAGGGACGACGAGTACTCGGCGGCCTGCGCCGGGGCGGCGGTGACGCCCGCGACGGCGCAGGCCGCGGCGGCGACGGCCAGGGCATGACGTATGCGCATGAGGAAATCCCCCCTCAGTGGTGCGGATGAAGCGCCTGGAGCATACCGAAAATGTGATCGGCCGATGACGGTGTGGTGTGAAAATCGTGAAGATCATGTTCCGGAGGTTTGGCCGGACTCGTGCCCCTGTCTGCTGTCCGACCTCTGCCGACCCGCCCGGCCGGCCGCCGCCCCGGTCGCGGCGGTGGAGAGCGGCGCGACCGTCCTGGGAAGGATCGGATGCGCCGGACCGTACCGGAAGTAACCCGGGGGCGGGACGCGGGCCGGCGGTACACGCCGCCGGCCCGTAAACATGCCCGCATTGTCAGTGCCGTGGGGAAGAATGACCGATAGTCAGATCAACATCGGCTGGGACCGGGTAGGCGGTCTCTCACCCGCTTCTCGGAAAGGCCACCGCTGATGCCGCCCACCGCACTGTCCAGGACCGGTTCCCAGGCACCGGTGAGCCGGGCCGGCGCCGACGTCCTGCGCATCGTCTCCGACCCGGCCACCCCCGTGTTCGTCACCGTGCACGTCGGCGGACGCCGCAGATACAGCTACTGGCAGCCGCTCGACCCCGCCACGGGGCGGGGGAGCTGCTACGTGGCGCTGCCCACCGCCGTCTGCGACGAGCTGCACGCCGCCGGCCGGATCACGCTCGGGGAGCCCGTCGTCGATCCGACCAGGACCGTCTACCGGGTCCGCGCCGTGCGGGTCCCGGCCGCGCCGTCCGTGCGCGCCGTGGCGCCGCCGCGGCGCCGCGCGGCCTGACCGGGGGCCGGCCCCGCGGCGTCAGTTCTGGTAGGGCTGCTGCTGCGGCTGCCCGTAGGACTGGCCGGGGCCGCCCGCGGCCTGTGTCTGGAGCTGCTCCGCCTGCTCCTGGGTGATCCGCTGCTCCGCGCCGCAGAACGTGCACTGCGTCGCGTACTTCGTGGAGAACGGGAACAGCGGCACGAAGAACAGGGTGAACTTCGAGACGTGCTTCCTGAGCGCGTGGGCGGAGGGATTGCCGCACCGCCCGCAGACCAGGGTCACCATGGCGAGCTGGTAGAGGTACCCCTTGGTGCCAAATATGATCATGCTGTCGGTCCTTTCAGGGCGAGCGGGCTCATGGCAACAGTCTCACGCCTGCCCTCCGGGGCGTCGCGTCACCCGCGCTCCGGGACGCGGCGGAACGCCCAGTCCATCCGCGGTTCCATCGCGAAACGGAAGACCCGGCGGACCGGCGCGGTGCACAGGGCGGTCACGAGCACGGCGGCCACGACGCTGACGGCGATCGAACCGAGCGGGCTGTGCGGCCAGGCATGGTCGGACCAGTGCCAGTGGTTGGCGGCCTGGAGGAAGAAGCCGTGCAGCAGATAGCCGTACAGGGTGCCCGCGCCCAGCGCGGTGAACCAGGTGTGCCGGCCGGGGACCAGGGCGAGGAAGCAGGCGGCCAGGACCGCCGAGCAGGCGAAGAGGGCCAGGGTCATCAGCGGCCCGTACCAGGACGGCACGCCGAAGGCCTCGGCGCTGGAGCGGTGGAAGAACCAGGCGTAGTCCATGCGCGGGACCGCCCAGTAGGCCACGACGAGCCCGCACAGCAGGACCGGCGCGGCGGCCAGCCGCACTTCGCGGCGGCGCAGCAGCCGGAAGTGCTCGGGCTTCAGGCACAGGCCCAGTACGAAGTAGGGCAGGAACTGCAGGGCGCGCTGCAGATCGAGGTCCTTGCCGATGGACGGCGACAGCGTCGCCAGCGCCGCGACGGCCAGCGCGACCGGCAGCGGATACCGGATCGCCTTCCACACGGGGGTGGTCAGCCGCCAGATGAACAGCGCCGCCAGGAACCACGTCAGATACAGCGGGTCCAGCAGCGTGACGGAGCGGTCCGGCTCGCCGTCGGCCCACCTGGTGAACAGGGTGTACGCCGTCTCGAAGACGACGTAGGGCACGACGAGCCCGGTGACCAGGCGCTTGATCCTGCCCGGGCTCGCGTCGAAGCCGCGCGAGAAGTAGCCGGATATGACGATGAACGCCGGCATGTGGAAGGCGTACACGAACATGTAGACGGCGGTGACGGTACGGCTCTCGGACCGCAGCGGCTCCCAGGCGTGCCCCATCGCCACCAGCACGATCGCCAGGTACTTCGCGTTGTCGAAGAACGCGTCGCGCTGCCGCCCGGGCCGGTCGCCCCGCGCGGGCGCGGCCTTGTCCCCGGTCGTGCCGTCGGCCGTGCTGGCCATGGTCCTGTCGCCCTCGGGCGTGGCGCCGCGGGGCGTCGGTACCGCCGCGAGTTCGTCGTTCGCGGCCTTCGTTGTGTCGCTCATCACTTCCCCTGCCCAACACCGGTGGAACTCGCGCAGAACAATACGCGTCTCGCAGGGGTCCAAAACGAGGCGTGGAAGTGAGGCATCCCAGGCTCCTGACCACTTCGCGTCGGCTCAAACCAGGTATTCACCGAGTCGTACTTGACCGATCGTTCCAGATCGCCCTAGGGTCACGGCATGGCAAGGACCAAGGAGTTCGACCCCGACGCCGTGCTGCAGTCCGCTTTGGAGCTGTTCTGGCGGCGCGGCTACGAGGCGACGTCCATGGCGGACCTCGTCGAGCACCTCGGCATCGGCCGCGCCAGCATCTACGCGACCTACGGCAACAAGCGGGAGCTGTATCTCAAGGCGCTCGACCGGTACGCCGAGTCGCGCGACCCCGACCTGCTGGACCTGTTGTCCCAGCCGGGGCCGGCGCTGCCCGCCGTGCGCGCGGTGGTGCGGCGGTTCGCCGCCGAGGCCGCCGACGACGCCCGGCGCCGCGCGGGCTGCTTCGTCACCAACACGGCCGCCGAACTCGCCCCGCACGACCCGGCGGCGGCCCGCCGGGTGGCGCTGAGCTGGGAGCACCTCGAAACCCTGCTGCACTCGGCCCTCGTGCGCGCCCGGGCCCGGGGCGAACTCCCCGGCGACCGCGATCCCCGGGCGCTGGCCCGCATGCTGCTGGTCCTCATGCAGGGACTGCGCGTGGTCGGCAAGGCCTCCGACGACCCCGCCCGCGTCCGCGACGCCGCCGAGCAGGCGCTCGTGCTGCTGGACTGAGCCCGGCCGCCCGGCCGGCCTCCGGAACGCTCCACAGGGCCTCCGCTTTTCACCCATGTCCTTATTCTGAACCGAACGGTCAAAAATTGGGGGAGATGTGACCGCGACCCGTCCGGCCGAGGAACCGCCGCTCGCCCGTCCCGGGCGGGCGACGCACCTGCCGTTCGCCCTCCTGGGCGCGATCCAGGTCACGCTCGTGTTCACGCTCGCCTCGATCGCCGTGCCGCTGCCCGCGATCGGCTGCCGGTTCGGGCTCGACCGCGAGGAACTGGTACTGCTCAGCGCCGCCTACGGGCTCGCCTTCGCCGGACTGCTGCTGCTCGGGGGACGCCTCGCCGACCGCTACGGCGGCCGGCGCGCGCTGATCGCCGGGCTCGCCCTCTTCGGCGCCGCCTCCGCCCTGGCGCCGTTCGCCCCGGGGCACGGCCCGCTGCTCGCGGCCCGGTTCGCCCAGGGCGCGGGTGCGGCCGTCGTGGCGCCCGCCGCGATGGCGGTGCTCCGGGTCCTCTTCGCCGAGCGGTCCGCGTACCGGCGTGCGACGGCCACCTGGGGCGGCCTGTCGATGCTCGGCGCCACGGCGGGCAACCTGCTGGCGGGGATCGTCTCGGCGCTGCTGTCCTGGCGCTGGGCGCTCGCCGCACCGCTGCCCGTGACCGCCGCCGCCCTCGCCCTCGCGCCCCGCGTCCTGCCGCCCGCGCCCGCCGGGACCGGCCGGCCCGCCGGTCTGGACGTGCCGGGCGCCGTGCTCGCCACCGCGGGCATCGCGGCCACCAGCTACGGCCTGGTCATGACCGACGCCCGGCCATGGGCCTCGGCCCCGGTCCTCGTCCCGACGGCCGCCGGCGCCGTACTGCTCGTCCTCTTCGTCCGGGCCGAACGCCGGGCGCGCGACCCTCTGCTGCCGCCCGGGTTCCTGCGTGACGGACGGCGGGCGTTCGGGCTGACCGCCACCGGGCTGACCGCGGCCGGGACCAGCACCGTGTTCGTGCTGTTCTCACTGCACCTGCAGAACGGGCGCGGCTGGTCGGCACTGGAGACCTCGGCGGCCTTCCTGCCGTTCGCCGCCGTGCTGCTCGTCGGCGCGAGCGGCGCCGGGCGGCTCGTCGCACGCCACGGCCCGGCGGCCGTCACCGCCGCCGGACTGGCCGCCGGCGCCGCGGGGCTCGCGCTGCTCGCAAGCCGGGGCCTCGATCCGGACGTCCCCTACGCCCACGGCATCCTGCCCGGCTTCCTCCTGCTGCCCGCCGGGGCCGCCGCCTCCTTCGCGGGAGCCGCGGTCCTCGCCACCGACCGCGTGCCCGCCGCACGCACGGGGCTCGCCGGGGGACTGCACAACACCGCGATGGAGGCCGGACCCACCGTCGGCTTCGCCGTACTGCTCGCCGTGGGCTCGGACGCGGCGAGCCTCGCCGCGGCGGCCCTGCTGTTCGCGGCGACGGCCCCGGCGGTGCGCCGCGCCGGCCGCTGACCCGACCCCACCGGCGTACCGCGCGCCGGACCCCGATCCGCTCGCTCGCACACTCCGGAACCGGACCGCCCACACCAACCCGCCCACACCATGAGGAGCCCCATGTCCCACAACCGCTTCACCGACCGCACCGTCCTCGTCACCGGCGCCGGATCCGGCATCGGCCGGGCCGTCGCCCTCGCCTTCGCGGCCGAGGGAGCCCGCGTCGTGGCGGCCGGACGGACCGGGGCCGCGCTCGACGAGACCGTCTCCCTGGCGCAGCGGGCCGGCGGCACCGCGCTCGCCCGCCGGGCCGACGTGACGCGCGCCGCAGACCTGGAGGCGCTGGTGCGCGAGACCGCCGAACGCTTCGGTTCGCTGGACGTCGCCGTGAACAACGCGGGCGTCTTCCGCGGCGGGCCGCTCGCGGACCTCGGCGAGGACGACTGGCAGGCCCTGCTCGACACCAACGTCACCGGCGTCTTCCACGCGATGCGCGCCGAGATCCGGCAGATGCGCACCCAGCCCCGCGGCGGAGCGATCGTCAACGTCGCCTCCAACCTGGGGGCGCACAAGCTGGTGCCCGGCACCACCGCCTACGCCGCGTCCAAGGCGGCCGTCGCCGCGCTGGCGCGCGGGGCGGCCCTGGAGTGCGTCGGCGACGGGGTGCGGATCAACGCCGTCAGCCCCGGCGCCACCGACACCGCCATGTCGCTGCACCCCGGCGAGACCGAGGCCGAGCGCGCCGTCCGCATGAAGGCCCAGTCACCGCTGGGCCGGCTCTCCACCACCGACGAGGTGGCCGCGGCCGTGCTCTACCTGGCCTCGGACGCGGCGGCCTCGGTGGTGGGCGCCGACCTGGTGATCGACGGGGGCGCCGGGCTGTGACCCCGTAAAACGGTATGGCCGCGTGCGGTCGGCGCACTACGATCCGAGCCGCCGACCGATCAAGTGGGGGACCGTGGAACACGACTGGCAGCTCCGTGTCGACCGAGCCATCGACTGGGCGCGGGGGTGGCTCGGCTCGACCGAATACACCACGCGCTGCCTGGCCTTCGTGGAGGACGCCTACGAACGCTCGGGCGACGTCGAGGTCTTCGGCGGCGACTTCGCGCACGAGTCCGCCGAGCTGTACGGGGCCCGGCACCGCACCGGCACGCCGCCGGCCGGCGCGTTCGTCTTCTACGACACGACCGGCGAACTGGCGGGCATCCGGCAGAACTGGGGCCATGTGGGGCTGTGCGTCGGCGACGGCCGGGTCGTCCACGCCTGGGACCGGGTCAGGATCGACCACCACCTGGAGATCCCCGGACTGTCGTCGCCTCCGGGGTGGGACGCCCCGGCCCGCGCCGGATGGGCCCCGGTCGAGCGGGTCTTCCAGGGGGCTCGGGCCAAGGACTGGACGGCGGAGGGCGAGCCGGCCGAGGCCGCACGGCGCATGATGGCCGCCCGATGGTCTTGCAAGCCGCCATCAGGCGCGTGAACTGCAGTTTTTCGTTGACGGGCAAACGATGTCTGAAAATACCTTCATCGGTTTGCGCAAGAGTCGTCACCGGCGCAGGATGACGCCGCCACAACACGTCGCGCCGCAACGGAGCGGACCCGGCGACAGCCGACACTTCCGTCCGACTTCGGAGAACCGCCATGCCCAGCCTTCAGCTCCGCGCCGTACTCGCCACCACCGCCGTGGCCGGCCTCCTGACCGCCCTGTCCGCCGGCCACGCCATGGCCGACGGCGACTCCACGGTCCCGGAGTGCGTCCACCACCACAGCGACTGGCGCTACACCTCCGTCGTCAACGACTGCGCCGTCACCGTCGACGTCACGGTCGAGTACACCGACGGCCAGACGGTGCCCTGCCGCACCGTCGCCCCCGGCGCCTGGGCGACCTTCCCCGGCTACGGCACCACGTCCAACTACGTCACCGGGTTGCGCGCCTGCACCCCGGCCTCCTGAACGGCCGTACTCGTCATCGGCGAACCGGCCCCCGCACGCTGCGGGGGCCGGTTCGCCCGTTGTCGCCCTGTCCCGCCGGCCCGTTCAGCGCGGCAGCCGGCGCAGGGCGGCCAGGAGCCGGTCCACGTCCTCGTCCGAGGTGTACGGCGCCATCCCCACCCGTACGCCGCCCGCGTCCCCGAGCCCCAGGTGGCGTGAGGCCTCCAGGGCGTAGAAGTGGCCCGCCGGGGCGGCGACGCCGTGCTCCGCGAGATGCCGGGAGACCTCCGCCGGCGCCAGGCCCGCCACGGTGAACAGCAGGGTCGGGGTGCGGCGCGCCGCCCGCGAGTACACCGTGACGCCGTCCAGTTCCCGCAGCCCCTGCTCGACCCGCTCGCGCAGCCGTACCTCGTGCGCCTCCAGCGCCTCGAACGACGACAGCAGACGGGAACGGCGGTCCCCGTCCGCGCCCGGCGCCAGGCCGGCGAGGAAGTCGACCGCCGCCCGAGCCCCGGCCAGCAGTTCGTACGGCAGCGTGCCCAGCTCGAACCGCTCGGGGACCGCGTCCGTGGACGGCAGCAGCTTGTCCGGCCGCAGCGTCTCCAGGAACTCGGGGCGGGCCGCCAGCACGCCCAGATGCGGGCCGAGGAACTTGTACGGCGAGCAGACCAGCGTGTCCGCGCCCAGCGCGGCCAGGTCGACGGGCAGGTGCGCGGCGAAGTGGACGGCGTCGACGTGGAACAGGGCCCCGGCCCGGTGCGCCACGTCCGCGACGGCGCGCACGTCCGGGCATGTGCCGGTCAGGTTGGACGCCGCGGTGACCGCGACCAGCCGGGTCCGCGACGACAGGGCGTCCTCCACGTGGTGGGGACGCAGCTCGCCCGTCGACGGGTCGAAGTCCGCCCGGCGGACGGAGGCGCCGACCGCCTCCGCCGCCTGGACCCAGGGCCGGATGTTCGCGTCGTGGTCGAGCCGCGACACGACCACCTCGTCCCCGGGCCCCCACTCCTTGGCGAGCGTGCGCGCCAGGTCGTACCCGAGCTGGGTGGCGCTGCGCCCGAAGACGATGCCCCGAACCTGCGCGCCCAGCAGATCGGCCAGGGCGCCGCGGGCCTCCTGGACGATGGCCTCCGCGTTGCGCTCGCCGTCGGTGCCCTGCCCGCGGTTGGCCAGCGGGCGGGTCAGCGCCTCCGTGATGGCGTCGACCACCGGCTGCGGGGTCTGTGTCCCGCCCGGTCCGTCGAACCGGGCCGTGCCGGACTTCAGGGCGGGGATCCGCGCACGGATCGCGTCGACGTCGAGGACCATGGGAACTCCAGTGCCGGAGGAACGCGCTGCCCGCCCATGATCGCAGGCGGAGGCGGAAAGGGGGTTGTGGGAACGATTCCAACTCTGCACGATGCTGGCGTGACCTCCTCTGCCTTCATCCGCCCGTATGCGCCCGGGGACCGGCCGGCCCTCGACGACATCTGCGTGCGCACCGCCCACAACGGCCAGGACAGCCGGCCCTTCTACACGGACCCGAGCGTCTTCTCCGCCACTTTCGCCCTGCCCTACGCCGAGTTGGAGCCCGAACTGACGTTCGTGGTGGACGACGGGCGGGGGCAGGCGGTCGGCTACATCGTCGGCACCGCGGACACCGCCCGCTTCGTCGAGGCATTCCGCGACCGGTGGCTGCCCCTGGTGGCGGACCGCTATCCGGAACCCAGCGGCCCGCCCGCGACGCCCGACGAGCGGATCGTCGTCCTCCTGCATCACCCCGAGCGGATGATCGTGCCCGAACTCGCCCGTCATCCCGCCCACTTGCACATCGACCTGCTGCCCGACTGGCAGGGCCGCGGCCTGGGCCGGAAGCTGATGCGGACGTTGCTGAAGGCCCTGCACGACCGGGACGTACCGGCCGTGCACCTGGGCATGTCGCCGGCCAACACCGGCGCCCGTGCCTTCTACGACCGGCTCGGCTTCGAGGAGATAGCCGTCGCGGACGCCGTGGACGTCACGTACCTCGGTCGCCCGACGAGCGGCTTCGACCGGCTGTGACGAGCGGCTTCGACCGGCTGCGACCGGGGTGAACCCGGCGCGGGGTCCCCCTGCGCGGGGTCCCCTGCGCCGGACGCCGCCGTGCCCTTGTGACCGGCCTGGACGCGCCGGAGGAGGGTTCCCCGTGTCCACGGCGGAACCCTCCCGGCCCGGCAGCCCGGTCAGGCGGTGTGCAGCCTCAGCCCGTACCGGTTGAGGATCTCGTTGACCGGCTGGAACCAGGTCTCACCGCCGCCGGAGCAGTTGCCCCAGCCACCGGAGGTGACGCCCTGAGCCTGGTCGCCGCTGATGAACGAGCCGCCCGAGTCGCCGGGTTCGGCGCAGACGCTGGTCTTGGTCATCTGGTGCACCGCGCCCTGGCTGTAGTTGACCGTCTCGTTCTTGGCCAGCACCCTGCCGCAGTGCCAGCGCGTCGTGGAGCCGGAGCGGCAGATCGAGGCGCCGATCGGGGCCTCGGCCGAGCCGCGCACGAGTTGGTCGGGGACCGTGCCCCAGCCGAGCACCACCGGCACCGTCCACCAGCCGCTGCCCACGCTGACCCACGCGTAGTCGTTGTCGGGGAACGAAGAGCCCTGGAAGGTGCCGATGTACGAGCGGTCCCAGCCGCTCACCCCGGCGCCGACCCCGCCGCAGTGCCCGGCGGTGACGAAGCCGCCGTGCACCGAGAAGCCGATCGAGCAGCGGGCGTTGCCGGTGTAGTACGGGTCGCCGCCGACCGTTCCGGCCGCGAAGGTCCGCGGGGCCGCCGGAACCGTCCGCACGGTGACGGGTCCGGCCTCGCGGGCGCGGGCGACGAAGCGCTCGACGTCGTCGGCGGTGCGCTCGCCCTCGACCACGTTCACCACGACCGAGTTGGCGGCCGGGTCGACGTGCCAGCTGCTGACGCCCTCGGGCGCGGACAGGCGGTCGATGCGGGACTTCGCCGCATCCAGCCGGCGTTCGCTGTGCTCGACGGTGCGCACGGTGGCGCCGGTCGAGCGGACGGCCCGCACTGCCGACGCGCCGGCGTCCGCCGTGACGGCGACGGTGAGCCTGCCGCTGCCTGCGTCGAACCACGCGCCGCCGTAGGCGGCCCCGGCGGCCTTGCGGGCCTTGGGGACGAGGCCGGTGGCGGCGCGCTCGGCGGCGAGCCGGTCCTCGGCCTCGGCACGCGACAGGCCGAGATCCCGCTGCATGGCCGTCAGCAGCCCGGCCGAGGCCGGCGCCGAGGCGGTCTCCGCCGCGGCGGGGGAGTCGTCGGCCGAGGCGGGAAGAGTGCCCGCGGCGGCCCAGCCGCCGACCATGAGGAGGGCGGCGAGGCAGGCCTGCGTGACTCTGGTGCGTCTCATGGGGGAGTTGCCCTTCGTCGTTCCGGCAAAGGTGGGGGAGGAACAACCGTGTCTGAGAGCGCTCTCAACGGAGTGGAGCAGAGCATAGCGGCCTGTATCTGTCAGGTCTATGCCAATGCGGGAATGCGGGGGATGCACGGAAGGGCGGAGGCGATCGGAGGGAAGCACGCGGGGATGCCGCCGGCGGTGGTGCGACCGGGGAGAGAGCGGCCCGGAAGCGACAGGGGGACGGCGGGCGCCCGCCCCGCGTCAGGCCCGCGCGGCCCCGCGCAGCCCGGCCCGCACGCGGTCCGGCGTCAACGGCAGCTCCCGGAAGCGGACACCCGTGGCGTGGTGGACCGCGTTGGCCACGGCCGCGCCGAGCCCACGATGCCGATCTCGCCGATGCCCTTGCTGCCCATCGGATTGACGTGCGGATCGTCCTCGTCGATCCAGTGCGCCTCGATCGCCGGCACGTCGGCGTGGGCGGGCACGTGGTAGGCGGCCAGGTCGCACTCCGCGAAGTCACCGAACGCCGGGTCCACCGTGCTGCCCTCGGTCAGCGCCATGCCCAGCCCCATCGTCATGCCGCCGATGAACTGCGACCGTGCCGTGCGGGAGTTGAGGATCCGCCCGGCGGCGTACACGCCCAGCATCCTGCGCAGCCGCGTCTCCCCGCTCACGGCGTCCACGGCGACCTCGGCGAAGTGCGCCCCGAACGCGTGCCGCGCGTAAGGGCTTTCGGCGTCGGCCCGGCCGGCGGTGTCGGCGCGCTCGCTCAGGCCCTCGACGGGCAGCGGCCCCGCGTGCCCGGCCAGCCGCTCGGCCAGCCGCGTGCACGCCTCGTGCACCGCCCACCCCCAGGAGGAACTGCCCGACGAGCCGCCGGCCAGCGGCGCGGCGGGCAGTTCGGTGCTGCCGACCTCGGTCCGCACCCGGTCCAGCGGCACGCCGAGGGCGTCGGCGGCGATCTGGGCGAGGACGGTGCGGGCGCCCGTGCCGATGTCCGTCGCGTTGATCCGCACGACGAAACCGCCGCCGGGCAGGGCGTGCGCGCTCGCCGTGGACGGCACGAGCAGGACGGGATAAGTGGCGGCGGCCACCCCCGTGCCGACCAGCAACGGCCCCTCGGCGCGGGAGCGGGCGCGCGGGTCGCGCCCGGACCAGCCGAAGCGGCGGGCGCCCTCGCGCAGGCACTCCACCAGGTGCCGGCTGCTGAAGGGCTTGCCGCTGTCGGGCTCGGCGTCCGGCTCGTTGAGGATCCGCAGCTCGACCGGGTCCATGCCCAGGGCGCACGCCAGTTCGTCCATGGCGGACTCCAGCGCGTACATGCCGGGCGCCTCGCCGGGGGCTCGCATCCACGACGGGGTGGGCACGTCCAGCCGTACCACCCGGTGCGCGGTGAGGCTGTTCGGCGCGGCGTACATCACGCGGGCGGGCACGGCGGCCTGCTCCACGAACTCCTTGATCCGCGACGAGTGCGTGGTCGCCTCGTGCAGGACTGCGGTCAGCCGGCCGCCGGCGTCGGCTCCGAGGCGGACGCGGTGCAGCGTGGGCGCCCGGTGGCCGACCGCCGACGGCAGCGTCCGGCGGTGCAGGGCGAGGGTGACGGCGCGTCCGGTGCGGCGGGCGGCCATCGCCGCGAGGACGACGTCGGGGCGGGGCGTGCCCTTGGAGCCGAAGCCGCCGCCCACGTGCTCGGCGGTGACGGTGACATGGTCCTCGGGCAGCCCGAACAGCGCGGCGAGCGTGGCCCGTACGGCGCCGGTGCCCTGGCTGGAAGTGTGCGCCAGCAGCCGGTCGCCGTCCCAGCGTGCCGTGGAGGCGTGCGGCTCCATCGGGTGGTTGTGCAGCGGCGGCACCCGGTAGGCGCAGTCGACGCGGACGGGGGACGCGGTGAACGCCCCTTCCGCGTCGCCCCGTTCGCGGCGGGCGGGGTGGCCGCCGTTGGCCTCCTCGGGCTCGTAGCCGCCGGGGTGCCCGGCGGTGAGCGTGACGTCGTGCTCCTCGGCCGCGTACGTCACCCGGACCGCGGCGGCGCCGGCCCGGGCCGCCTCCGGGGTGTCGCCGACGACGAGGGCGACGAACCAGCCGTGGTGCGGCACGCGGTCGTCCTGGAGCACGCGCAGGACGGGATCGCCGGACTCGTCCAGCCGGGGCGCGTTCTCATGGGTGAGGACGGCGATCACCCCGGGCAGGGCGAGCGCCGCGGAGGCGTCGAGGGCACGGATTCGGCCACGGGCGACGGACGCGGTCACGGGCCAGGCGTGGGCGCGGTCCGGGAAGGCGTGCTCGGCGGCGTAACGGGCCCGGCCGGTGACCTTCGCCGGGCCGTCCCGGCGCTCCGCGGGAGCGCCCACGGCCGCTCCGGGGGGCGCGGTGACGGTGGCGGTGGGCGTGGATGCCATGCGGGAGCCTCCTGCGTCAGACCCGGGCCGGGGTGCGCGGCGCCAGACGGGTCAGGACGTCCACCGCGATGTCGCGGGTGAGGGAGATCTTGTAGGCGTTGTCGCGCAGCGGTTCGGCGGCGTCCAGTTCCAGTCCGACGGCGTGCTCGAAGGCGGCGCGGGTCGGCGCGGCCCCCAGCAGGGCCTCCTCGGCCCGCAGCGCCCGCCACGGCCGGTGCGCCACCCCGCCGAACGCGATCCCCGCATGGCGAACCACGCCGTGCGACACGTCCAGCACGGCCGCCACCGAGGCGAGTGCGAAGGCGTACGACGCCCGGTCGCGGACCTTGCGGTAGGCCGAGGGCAGCCCGCCCGTGGCCGCCGGCAGGACCACGGCGGTGACCAGTTCGCCGGGCAGGATCTCGGTGTCCCGCTCCGGACGGTCGCCGGGCAGGCGGTGGAATCCGGCCACGGGCAGGCTCCGGGGGCCGTCCGGTCCGTACAGCTCGACCCGGGCGTCCAGCGCGGCGAGGGCGACCGCCATGTCCGAGGGATGCGTGGCGATGCAGTGCGTGGAGTGGCCGAGGACGGCGTGGTCGCGGTGGACGCCGTCGCGGGCGCCGCACCCGCTGCCCGGCGCCCGCTTGTTGCACGGCTTGGAGACGTCCTGGAAGTAGGAGCAGCGGGTGCGCTGCAGCAGGTTGCCACCGGTCGTGGCGGCGTTGCGCAGCTGACCGGACGCCCCCGACAGCAGCGCCTGCGACAGCGCCGGGAATCGGTCGCGGACGACGGGATGCGCCGCGAGGTCGCTGTTGCGGACGGTGGCGCCGATCCGCAGCGAACCGTCGGGGAGTTCCTCCACGGCGTCCAGCGGCAGCCGCCGGACGTCCACCAGGGCGTCGGGCCGCTCCACGCCGAGCTTCATCAGGTCGACCAGATTGGTGCCGCCGGCGAGGTAGCGGGCGCCGGGCCGGGCGGCGCAGGCCCGCGCCGCCTCCTCGACGCCGGCGGCGCGGACGTAGACGAAGGGCTTCACGACGCGACGTCCTCCACGGCCTCGACGATGTGCGGGTAGGCGCCGCACCGGCACAGGTTGCCACTGAGCCGTTCCCGGATCTCCTCCCGCGTCAGCGGCACCGGCCGCCCCGGCGGTGCGCCGGGGCCGGTGACGTGCGAGGGGTGGCCCGCGGCGGCCTCGGCGATCGCGCCGACGGCGGAGCACAGCTGGCCCGGAGTGCAGTACCCGCACTGGAAGGCGTCCCGGTCGAGGAAGGCCCGCTGGAGCGGATGGAGGCGGTCGCCGTCGGCGAGCCCCTCGACGGTGGTGACCGAGCAGCCGTCCAGGGCGACCGCGGGCAGCAGACAGCTGTTGACCCGCCGCCCGTCGACGAGCACCGTGCAGGCGCCGCACT
This sequence comes from Streptomyces sp. NPDC006610, assembly GCF_040611575.1. NCBI lineage: Bacteria > Bacillati > Actinomycetota > Actinomycetes > Kitasatosporales > Streptomycetaceae > Streptomyces > Streptomyces sp. NPDC006610. Next base: position 18,571 of record NZ_JBEXOP010000031.1, on the reverse strand, counting down.
GCCCCTGGTCGCAGCCCTTCTTCGAGCCGGTCAGGCCGAGGTCCTCGCGCAGCAGGTCCAGCAGGACGCGGCGGTTGTCGACCGTGAGGGTGTGCGGGGCGCCGTTGACCTCGAGGGTCGTGACGGACCGGTGGACGTCGTCGCGGTGGTCTGCGTCGTGGTGCGGGCCGTCCATGGCGTCCTGGCCTTTCGTGCGCGAACGGGCGGGGCGGGCGCCGCGCCCGCCGGAAGTCGCGTCCCCAGGCTGCGCCGTCCCACACCCTCCGGCACGCCGAAGCGGGCCGCCCGGGTGTTCCTACGCCCCGCTCCAGTACGGACCCTCGGTCACCTTCCGCCGCTGCATGGCCGTCAGCCGGATCGCGAAGAACGCGGCGGCGCCCGCCGCGGCCACGTACAGCAGGTCGAGCGCCGCGTACTGCAGCACGGCGTCGCGGATCTGCCCGGGACCCTCCGCCGCGTCGAGCCGTGCCGCGGTGACCCGTCCGAGGAGCGTCGTCGCGACGAACAGCGCCCACCACAGGTTCACCGGCCACATCGGCGTACGGCGCCGGTCGTCCCCGTCGGGCAGCGGGGCGCAGGCTCCCCACATGCCGACGGCGACGCGGTACGGGATCCAGAGGTTGGCCACCGGGATGAGCCAGCCCCATATGGCCCAGCCGGGCCCCCTTCGGAACGCGTCCGGCGCCAGCAGTCCGGTGCTGCGGCGCATCAGGAAGAACCAGACCACGAAGACGATCGCGCACGGCAGCACCGCCATGACCTGCAGCCGCCCGGCGTTCTCGTACAGCGCGTACGCGTCGTGGAACTCCCGCTCGGAGGCGAAGGCGAAGCCGGCGTCCCCGTCGACGAGCGCGTAGACGCGGCTCCCGGCGAACACGGCGAACAGGTCCGTGGCGGCGCTCACGACGAGCAGGGCCAGCACGGCGGCGAGCAGCGCCCGCGACGCCAGGGGGACCGTGCCGGGCAACGGCGGACGCGGACGCAGCTCACTGGATGCGGACATGGACGACCCCCCACGGGCGAGGAAAAGGAAACGGCCCCGCGAAGTGTCAAGATCGCGGCTCCCGCACGATAGGCGGTGCGTCCGCGCCGCGTCCACGGCGTTCCGGCCGAGGCGGGACGGGCCCGGCCGAGCCGCGTCCGGATCCGCGCGCGTGCGGTTCCTGATCGGGCGGGCCGCAGCGCGAGCGGCGGCAGCCGCCCCGGCGGGGTCCGCGGAAATCCGGTTGGCCGCGGGCTGTGCGGTTACTCCGTCCCTCATGGACGACAAGCGGCCGCTGGCCCTGGTGACCGGGGCCTCCAGCGGAATCGGACGGGAACTGGCCAGGGAGTTCGCTGAGCACGGGTACGACCTGCTGATCAACGCCGAGGACGACCGGCTCGAACACGCGGCCCGGCAGTTGCGCGAGACCGGCGCCGACGTGCGGGCCGTACGGGCAGACCTGCGGGACCCGGCGGGCGTGGACGAACTGATCGCGGCCACCACCGGGCTCACGGTGGACGTGGCCGTCCTCAACGCCGGCGTCGGACAGGGCGGCGCGTTCGTCGACGGAGACCCGGAGGACGACCGGTCCGTGATCGACCTGAACGTCGCCTCCACGGTGCGGCTCGCGAAGCCGCTGCTGCGCCGGATGGTGGAGCGCGACGCGGGCCGCCTGGTCTTCACCTCGTCGGTCGCCGCCATGATGCCGGGCTCCTACCAGGCGGTCTACAACGCCTCCAAGTCCTTCGTCCAGTCCTTCGCCGAGGCACTGCGGGAGGAGCTGAAGGACACCGGCGTCACGGTCGTCTCCTTCATGCCCGGCCCCACCGCCACGGACTTCTTCCGCCGGGCCGGAATGGCCGACGACACCCGGGTCGGAACCATGGAGAAGGACGATCCGGCCGAGGTGGCCCGGCAGGCGTACGAGGCGGTGGCGAAGGGCCGCGAGAAGGTCGTCACCGGTTCCCTGAGAACGAAGGCGCAGGGCGTGGCCGGCCGGGTGCTGCCCGACGCGGTCAAGGCAAGGATGCACCGCGGGCTCGCCGAGCCGGGGACGGCGGAGCGCGGCGGGAACGGCGGCGGCTGACCCGTCCGCCGCTCGCCGCATGCGCCGCGCGCCCGGCCGTTGGAGGGTGTGGAGAGCTGTGTCCGTGCGGACGGCTCGATCACACGACGCCCGTGCGCGGGCCCGCCGGTGGCGGCCCGCACGGGATGGAGGCAGTTGACGCAGACCTGTCCGCGGCCCGGCCGACGGGGCGCGGAGGAAGGACATCCATGAGCGAGACCAATCCCGTCAAGCGGGTGGTCCAGAAGATCAGCGACACCGTCGAGAGCGCCCTCGGCGGCCCGGAGGAGGGCATCCCGGGCAAGCCCGGGTCCCGGTCCCCGTCCGTCGCCGAGCCCACCGAGCCACGCGAGCCGCTGCCCCCGAAGCCCGACCAGAGCGGCCCGGCCACCGTGTCGCCGACCGGGCAGCCGACCGGCGCCGACCAGGCCCGGATGGCCCAGTCGGGCGCTTACCTGACCACCGCGCAGGGCGCGCGGCTGTACGACACCGACCACTCGCTCAAGGCGGGGCCCCGGGGTCCCGTCCTCCTCCAGGACCACCACCTGCGCGAGAAGGTCATGCACTTCGACCACGAGCGCATCCCGGAGCGGGTGGTGCACGCCCGGGGCGCGGCGGCCCACGGCGTGTTCCGGAGCTACGGCACGGCCGCGTCGGTGACCAGGGCCGCGTTCCTCGCCGCCGACGTGGAGACGCCGGTGTTCGTGCGCTTCTCCACCGTGCTGGGCTCGCGGGGCTCCGCCGACACGGTGCGCGACACCCGCGGCTTCGCCACGAAGTTCTACACCAGCGAGGGCGTCTTCGACCTGGTCGGCAACAACATCCCCGTCTTCTTCATCCAGGACGCGATCAAGTTCCCCGACGTCATCCACGCGGGCAAGCCCCACCCCGACCGGGAGATCCCGCAGGCGCAGAGCGCCCACGACACGTTCTGGGACTTCGTCACCCTGCACACCGAGGCCACCCACCACACCCTGTGGAACATGTCCGACCGGGGCATCCCGCGCTCCTACCGGATGATGGAGGGCTTCGGCGTCCACACCTTCCGGCTGGTCGCCGAGGACGGTTCCACCACCCTGGTCAAGTTCCACTGGAAGCCGAAGCTGGGCGTGCACTCGCTGGTGTGGGAGGAGGCGCAGATCGCGGGCGGCGTCGACCCCGACTTCCACCGGCGGGATCTCGCCGACGCCATCGAGGCGGGCGCGTACCCGCAGTGGGAACTCGGCATCCAGACCTTCCCCGACACCCCCGAGCAGACCTTCGAGGGCATCGACCTGCTGGACCCGACGAACATCGTCCCCGAGGAACTCGCCCCCGTGCAGCCGGTCGGGCTGCTCACGCTCGACCGGAACCCGTCGAACTTCTTCGCCGAGACCGAGCAGGTCGCCTTCCACGTCGGCCACCTCGTCCCGGGCATCGACATCACCGACGACCCGCTGCTCGCCGGACGGCTGTTCTCCTACCTGGACACCCAGATCACCCGCCTCGGCGGTCCCAACTTCCCCCAGCTGCCCGTCAACCGGCCCCAGACCCCGGTCAACGACATGCTGCGCGACGGCATGCACCAGACGGCCGTCCACCGCGGCGTCGCCCCCTACCGGCCCAACTCCCTCGACGGAGGCTGCCCGTTCACCGCCACGGCGGACACCGGGGCCTACGTCGAGACCCCGGTACGCGTGCCGGAGGCGGCCAAGGTGCGCGAGGCGCCCGAGTCGTTCGCCGACCACTTCAGCCAGCCCCGGCGGTTCTGGCTCAGCATGAGCCCGGTGGAGCGCGAGCACATCATCGGCGCCTACACCTTCGAACTCGGCAAGTGCTACGAACAAGCCGTCAAGGAAAGGGCGTTGCAGGTCCTCGCCAACATCGACCCGGAGCTGTGCGCGGGCGTCGCCGAGGGTCTCGGCCTGCCGGCGCCCGGCCCCACCGTGCCGCTCGCCGACGTCGCACCGAGCCCGGCGCTGTCCCAGGTCGGGCGGGCCTGGCCGACGGACGGCCGGATCGTCGGCATCGTGGCCGGCGCGAACGGCGACCCGGGTGACTTGCGCGGCGTGCGCGAGGCGGTCCTCGCCGCCGGCATGGTGCCCCTCGTCGTCGCCCCGACCGGCGGCGTCCTGGGCGGCGAGGCGGGCGTGACCGTGCAGCGCACCTACGCCACCGCCCGGTCCGTCGAGTTCGACGCGGTGCTGGTGGCGGGGGCGCCGGGTGCGGGCAGCGACGCGTACGGCGCCCGTGACGCCAAGGGCCTGCCCTCGCCCGCGCGGCCCGCTCCCGTCGACCCCCGGATCGCCCTGCTGCTGTACGAGGCCTACCGGCACGGCAAGGCCCTCGGCGCCTGGGCCGGCGGCGCCTCGGCGCTGGAGGCGGCCGGGGTGCCCGTCGACGCTCCCGGAGTGGTCGCCGGGGACAGCGGGACCGGCACGCTGGAGGAGGTCGCCCGGCTGCTGGGCGGCCACCGCTGCTGGGAGCGGTTCACGGCCGTCGGCTGACCGGCGCGCCCACCGGTCGCATCCCGCTCCGCCCGGCCCGCGGCCCGCTTCGGGTGAACGACGGGTGTACTGCGTACAACCATCCTGTTGCGTCGGGGGTCTTCGTGGGGGTGCGGGCCGTACGTCGGCCCGCACCCGTACGCAGACTCTGAGCAGGAGGAACCGGGTGCCCCAGCGCGCACTTCGTTTGTCGGCCGCCGTCGCGGTGGCCATGGCCGCCACCGCCGTGGCCGTGCCCGCCGCACAGGCCGCGCCGGCCGCCCCCGTCGCCGCGGGGGACGACTTCAACGGCGACGGCGTCGCCGACGTGGCCGTGGCCGCGCCCCGGGCGACGGTGAGCGGGAAGCGGGAGGCCGGGTACGTCTCAGTGAACTACGGCATCCGCGGCGTCGACCCGCAGACGGCGGTGCACGGCAAGGTCTACCACCAGAACACCCCCGGCATCCCCGGCAGCGCGGAGGCGGGCGACCTGTTCGGCTCCGCCCTGACGTCCGGCGACCTCGACGGCGACGGCTACGACGACCTCGTCGTCGGCTCGTCGAACGAGGCCTCCGGGACGCTGTGGGGCAACGGCAGCCTCACGGTGCTGTGGGGCGGGCCCCACGGCCTCTCCGGCGCCACCGTCGTCAAGGGCGCCCGGTCCGGTCAGCGGCTCGGTGAGGCCCTGACCGCGGGCGACTTCGACGGCGACGGACGGCCGGACCTGGCCACCGGCACGACGGTCGCCCACGGTCCCTTCGACCGGACCTCCGGCGCGGCCCGCACCGAGGCCATGGACGTGGAGGTCGGCGGCTCGGCGGAGGAGCTGTGGAACCCTCCCGCGCTCGCCTCCGGCGACATCGACGGCGACGGCATCGACGACGTGGTGGCCGTCGTCTCGCACGGCTCCGGCGAGCTGCCGTACCACGGTCCCCGGCTCGTGCAGTACCTGGCGGGCGGCGAGGAGGGGCTCACGCCGGCCCGGACGCTGACCGACGCCGGCACGGGCGAGGCCCTGGACGGCGGGCGCTCGGTGGCCGTGGGCGACCTCGACCGCGACGGGTACGCCGACATCGTCCTCGGGCGCGCGAGCGAGGCGGACATGGACGGCACCGAGGAGGTCAACGCCCTCGGCGGCGCGATCGAGGTCGTGCCGGGCGGCGCCGGGGGACCGGACACCGCGGGCCCGCGGCCGTTCCTGCACCAGGACAGCCCCGGGGTGCCGGGCAGCGCCGAGTCCATGGACGGCTTCGGCGAGAGCGTCTCCCTGGGCGACGTCAACCGCGACGGCCACCTCGACCTCGCCGTCGGCGCCGGCGGCGAGGACGTCGGCACGCGCGCCGACGCGGGCTCGGTGACGGTGCTGCTGGGCACCGCCTCGGGCCTCACCGGCACGGGCGCGAAGTCGTTCACCCAGAACACCGCGTCGGTGCCCGGCACCGCAGAGCGCGGCGACCGGTTCGGCCACGCGGTCCGGCTCGCCGACACCGACGGCGACGGCCGGGCCGACCTGTTCGCCGGCGCCCCCGGCGAGAACGAGTACGCCGGCTGCGTCTGGGTGCTGCAGGCAGGCGTCACGCAGATCCAGGGCGCGGGCTCGATCTCGTTCGGCGCCCGCTCGCTGGGCACCGTCGCCGCGCAGGCCCAGCTGGGCAGCGGTTTCGACGACTGACGCGGACGTTCCGGGTCGGCGAAGGCGAGGGCCACCTTCCCCCGGGGCCGGTCTCCTTCCCCGGAGACCGGCCCCGGGGCCGACTGTCAGTGGCCGCTTCTAGGGTTCTCTCACTGGAATCCGCGGCACCGGCCGCGGGATCACGGCCCGGGGGAGAGGTCTGTCATGTCGACGACGTATCTGGAGCTGTCGCAGGACGGTGGCGGCGCCCACAAGTTCTATGAAGTGACGGTCCAGGGACGGCAGGTGTCGGTGCGGTACGGACGCATCGGCGCCGCCGGGCAGTCCCAGACGTCGACGTTCCCCACCCTGGAGAAGGCCGAGGCCGCCGCCGCGCGGAAGATAGCCGAGAAGGTGCGCAAGGGATACGCGCCCGCCGTGCAGGGCGGGCGCGCGCCCCGCGCGGTGACCCGTCGTCAGGTCGCCTCCGCGCCGTCCACGGCCCGCGCGGTCGCCCCGGTGCTGTGGCGCTTTGGCACCGGCTCCTCGGCCTTCGGCATCCACATCGACGACGAGCGCTGCTGGGTGGGCAACCAGGCCGGCGACGTCTACACCCTGGCCCACGGCGGCGAGGTCCTCGCCCGCTACCAGCTGCCGGACGGCGTCAAGTGCCTGGTCGCCGACGACTTCTGGATCTACGCCGGCTGCGACGACGGCCGGGTCTACGACCTGTCGTCCAAGCTGCCCTTCGCGGCCTACGACATCGCCGCCGAGGTCGACATCTTCTGGCTCGACATCCACGAGGGCGTGCTCAACGTCGCCGACCGCGCCGGCCGGCTCACCGTCATCGACCACGAGGACGAGCACCAGTGGGCGCGCGGCGGGCGCGGCGAGCACGCCTGGATGGTCCGCGCCGACGACCGGGGCGTCTACCACGGCCACACCCGCGGAGTGACGGCCCACACCCCCGACGGCGGCGCCGAACTGTGGCACACGCGCACCCGGGGCAGCGTGCTCTTCGGCTGGCAGGAGGCCGACGCGGTGTACGCGGGGACGGCCCACCGGGTCGTGCAGCGGCTGTCGAAGGCGACCGGCGCGATCGAGGCGACGTACCACTGCGACAGCCCGGTGTACTCGTGCGCCACCTCGCCCGGCGGCCGGTTCGTCTTCGCCGGGGACTCCGCATCCTCCGTGTACTGCTTCGACCGCGACGGCGCCCTGCTGTGGAAGCTCGCCACCGGCGGCGGCTCCGCCCTGTCGATGCAGTACCGCGACGAGCGGCTCTACCTGGTCACCACGGACGGCTCCCTGGTGTGCGTGGACGCGAGCGAGGCCGCGATCACGGCCGCCCGGCGCGGCTCGGTGCCGGTCCCCCGCGACGTCAAACTCGCCGCCGCGACGCCCACGTACGCGGCGGCCACCGCGGCCGAGTCCGTCGCGACCGTCACCGCGGCGCCCGCGGGATCGGTGGTGGTGGAGTGCGTGCAGGAGGCCGGCCGGACCCGGATCCACGTGGTGTCGGAGGGATACGACCGGTCCTGGAACGTGCAGTTCCCGCGCGCGATGCGGGAACCGGGCGCACGGTACGTCGTCGACGCGGTGCACGCCGCGTCGGGCGGGTTCTACCGGGTCCGCGGCGACATCAGGAGGCTGGTGTGACCGAGGCGGCCCGCCGAGGGGAACCGGCCGCCGGGGAACCGGCGGTCAGGCGATGGACGCGGAGACGATGGCCGACACGGCGAGATTGCAGGACGCCGTCACCCACACCGCGGGGTGCGGCTCCGGGTCGACCAGCGTCGCGCCCAGGCGGCCCGGCGTGATCAGGTCCACGATCCAGAACGCCACGGCCATCATCACCAGCCCCAGCACGCCGAACGCCGCGGTCGACACCAGGCCCTTGCCGAAGTCGTCGTAGGTGGTCCAGATGGAGGTGAACACGATGCCGCCGATGCCGAGCAGCGCCGAGCTGAGCAGCAGGGCGGCGTTGCGGTTGCGGTGCTCCCAGATCTGCCGGCCGAGCTTTCCCGGCGTCAGCACGTCGACCAGGACGATGCCGAGGACGAGCAGGACCAGCCCAAGCCCGCCGTAGGCGGTGGCCCGACCGAGTCCGTTGACGATGTCGCTCATGTGTGTGCCGGCTCCGTAGCGTGAGGGATCTGAATGATCGCGTTCGAGGAGAGGCAAAATCTAGCGCACCAGTTCGGCCTGGGACGGGCAGGTCCGGCAACCCCGGGCCTCTCGCGTGGCCCCGCCGGGAACGGGTACGCGGACTCGGCAGGTGCCGACCATCCCGACCACCGAGGTGCAGTGATGTCCGAGCAGCAGGACCAGCCGGAGACGCTCGACGCCGGGGCCGCCGACGGCGGCGAACGCGATCTGCTGGAGGGCCTGACCGTCGACGAGCGCAGACCCGAGCGTCCGCTGCTGCTCGACGCCGACGGCAGCCCCGTCGACACCTGGCGGGAGAACTACCCCTACGACCACAAGGTGCGGCGCTCCGAGTACGAGCGCACCAAGCGCATCCTCCAGATCGAACTGCTGAAGCTGCAGCGCTGGGTGAAGGACACCGGGCAGCGGCTCGTCGTCATCTGCGAGGGCCGGGACGCGGCCGGCAAGGGCGGCACCATCCAGCGCTTCACCGAGCGCCTCAACCCGCGCGGCGCGCGCGTCGTCGCCCTGGAGAAGCCGACCGAGCGGGAGGCGGGGCAGTGGTACTTCCAGCGCTACGTCCCGCATCTGCCGGCCCGCGGGGAGATCGTCTTCTTCGACCGCTCCTGGTACAACCGGGCCGGCGTCGAACGCGTCATGGGCTTCTGCACCGAGGACCAGTGCCGCTCCTTCCTGGAACAGACGCCCCTGTTCGAACGGCTGCTGACCGACGACGGCGTCCTGCTGGTGAAGTTCTGGTTCTCCGTCTCCCGCTCGGAGCAGCGCACCCGCTTCGCCATCCGCCAGGTCGACCCGGTGCGCCGCTGGAAGCTCTCTCCCACGGACCTCGCCTCGCTGGACCGCTGGGACGACTACACGGCCGCCAAGGTGGACATGTTCCGCGCCACCGACACCCCCCACGCCCCGTGGACGGTGGTCAAGAGCAACGACAAGCGCCGCGGCCGGCTGGAGGCGATGCGCAGCCTGCTGAACCGCTGGGAATACACGGCGAAGGACCACGAGGCCGTCGGCAAGCCCGACCCGCTGATCGTGGGCCCCGCCGACACCCTGCTGGAGCCGGGCGAGGAGTACGCCGACCTGTCGCCCACCCCGCTCGCGGGCCCCGGTCACGGTCCGGGCCTGCACCCGGACCGGGAGGACGAGCAGAACGAATAACCGGTTGCGCGCGACGACGGTCACGGCATGCACTGTCCGGATGATCACGCAGCCGCGTCCGCAGATCGGCGTCCTCGTTCCCCTGTCCCGGCCCGGCTGGACCGAGGCGGGCCGCCATCTGCTCGCCGGGCTGGAACTGGCGGCCGACGAGGTCAACGACGCCGGCGGGATCGGCGGCGCGCCCCTCGAACTGATCGTCCGGGACACCGCCGCCGATCCGCTGCGGGCCGCTGCGGCCGTGGACGAACTGGCCGGCCTCGGGGTGGCCGCCCTCGCGGGGGAGTACCACAGCGTCGGCGCGCGCGCCGCGGCCGCCCGCGCCGACGCCCTCGGCGTACCGTTCCTGTGCTCGTCGGCGGTGCTCGACGCCCTCACCGAACAGCCGACCCAGTGGGTCGCGCGTCTCGCCCCGCCCCAGTCCCGCGGCTGGCGGGTCTACGCGGACTTCCTCCTCGCCGCGGGCCACAGCCGTATCGCCGTGGCGGCCCAGCCGAGCCTCTACTGGGCGTCGGGGACCCGCATCCTGCGGGAGCGCCTCGCGCTCCGCGGCGGCACGGTCGCCGAACTCGACGTGGACGCGCTCACCCCCGAGGGCGTGTGCGACGACCTCGTCCGCCTGGGCGTCACGGCTCTGCTGCTCCTGACCGGTCACCCGGAGCCGGCCGTGTCCGTCGTCAGGTCCGTCCGCGGCGACCGGCGCCTGGCCGGGCTCCTGATCGGCGCTCCGGCCGGGCAGCCCGAGTTCGGGGCATGGGCGGACCTCCTCGGCGCCGACGGCGCCGGGGTCCCGTTCCTGCGCTACCTGCCCGAGCGGCTCGGCGCCCTCGGCTCCCGCGTCGGGGCGGCCCTGCGCGAACGGCTGGGCGAGCCGCCCTCCTTCGTCGCCTTCGAGGGCCACGACACGATCGCCGTCCTCGCCGACGTCCTGCGCTCCCACGGCACGGACCGGGCCGGCATCGCCGAGGCCTGGCCGCACGTCGCCGTCGAGGGCACCCGCGGCACCGTCCGGTTCTCCCGTACGCCGGGCACCGGCGTTTGGCAGTGGGCCCGGCCGCCCGTCCAGGTCGCCGACCGCGATCCGGCCGACCCGGGCCGCTTCCGGATCCTCCACACCGGCTGAGCCGAGGGAACCCGCGCCCGGCGCCGCGCACCTCACCGCGCCCCGGCGGCGGCCGGCGCACGCACCCCCGAGACGACGAACCCGCTGCGCGGCCGGGTCGGGATACGGCGCAACGGGATCGTCAGATCCTGCTCGGGAACCTCGTACTCCAGCCGGGCCAGCCGCACGGCCAGCGCCTCCAGCAGGCCGATGGTCAGGTGCTCGCCCGGGCACCGGTGGCCCGCGTCCGGGGTTCCGCCGCCCTGGGGGATCAGCATGTCCCGTTCCACCGGCCGGTCCAGGAACCGCCGCGGCCGGAACGCGTACGGGTCACCCCACAGCCGCTCGTCGTGGTGCTGCCCGTACACGTCCAGCAGGACCGTGCAGCCGGCCGGAATGTGCTCCCCGCGCCAGGTCAGGTCCGTGATGGCCCGGCCGCCGAGGAACGGCGCGAACGGGTAGAACCGCCGCACCTCGTGCGCGAACGCGGCGGCGTGGGCGATGTCGCCGGACGCCAGCGGCTCCCGGTTGCCGGGCCACCGGTGCAGGGCGTGCGCGGAGAAGGCGACGAACCAGGCGACGGCGGCCGTGGGACGGACGACGTTCAGCAGTTCCACCGCGGCCGTCCTCGCGTCCAGCGGCTCGCCCGAGGCGTCCGTGTGCCGCGCCACCCGCCCCAGAACGCTGTCGTCGGACGCCGGCACGTTCCCGGCGCGCACCTCCCGCACCAGCCGGGCCATCCGCTCCTCCTGGCGTCCGCGGGCGCGCCGGGCGCGCACATGGCGGGGCCCGAGGCCGGCGAAGCCGTCGACCATGGCCAGCAGGTCGCGGGCGAGCGGCGCGGCCTCGTCATGGCGCAGCGGAACCCCGGCCCAGTCGCAGACTCCGCGGGTCAGCACCGTGCCGGCCTCCTCGAACAGCACCACCCGGGACCGCCCGGACCAGGTCGCCACGGCCTCGTCCCACGCCCGGCCGACCTCCTCCACCAGCCCCGCCACGCTGTCGACGTGCAGCAGCGGCAGGAACAGGGACTTGCGCGCGCGGTGCGCCGGACCGTCGAGCGTGTGCACCGCCCCGTGCCCGAAGAGCGTGCCCAGCACCGGCTCCGGAATGGCCCCGTGCCGGCGGACGTGCCGTTCGTCGTAGAAGAACCGCATGGCGTCCGGCCCGCGCAGCGCCACCGCGGGCCGCCCCAGCAGGCGCGATCGCACCACGTCCGAGGAACTCTCGCGCACACGGTTCGGCAGCCAGGCGTAACCCTCGGCGGCGACGGACAGGGTGCGGTCGATCAGGGGGTGGCGGAAGGTGCTCATGGGGCACGAGTGCCCCCGTCGACGGGCCGATCACGCGGCAGGCGGGTGAGGAGCGGGGAACGGCCGGTCAGTGCGGTTCCTCGACGAGCCGGCCCAGCCGGTCCAGGCTGTCGTGCAGCGCGCCCTCCACGTACTCGCGCGGCGGAGCCTCCTCGGGCGAGAAGAACGACAGATGCACGATGACCTGGCTCGGTCCCTCGTCCGTGCCCTCCACCTGCAGCCAGCCGCTGTACTTGCCGGACTCGCGGGTCCCCCACTCGATCCGCATCTGCTCCTCGTCGACCCGCACGAGCGCCTGCTCGCCGCGGTGCTCCGGCGGCTCCTCCACGACCGTGGCCGGCGGATCCTCGGTGCGGAAGCGGAACGAGGGCGACATCCACTCCTCGCTGCTGTCCAGGTCTCCCGCCTGCGCGAAGACCGACTCGGGCGGCGCGGCCACCGTCTTCGACATCTCGTACTCGGTCACTGACGACTCCCGGGATCGGGCAGGCCCGCTCCCGACGCGGGCTCGCCGGGACCGCCGAGTTCCCCGCCGGGCGCACCCCGACACACCCGGGGCCGCGCCGGCCGGTGTGCCCGGGTGCGCCGTGGCTCAGACGTCGTGCCCCTGGCTCGCCAGCCACCGGTGCACGGCGTCCTTGTCGGCCGGCGTGATCCGGACGGGCCCCCGCACATCGGGTCCCTCGTCCTCGTTGAAGCCGGTGTCCGTGACCCGGGCGGTGACCCAGGTCGCGAGGTCCTGGCCCACGTCCGGTGGCAGCGTGCCCCGCTCCCAGGCCTCCCGCGCCCGGCGTCCGGCCGCGTCGTCGTCGTGTTCCGTCTCCGCCAGCCAGGCCGGCGCCAGCCGCTCGACGACCCGCCGGTCGTCGGGGGAGGCCGGCGCGGGCCGGCGGTCGTGTCCGTACGTGCTCATGCGGCCCGGGTTTCCCCCTGTGCGCCGCTGATGCGCCCGCACGGCTCCGGCATGCCGCACCGCCCGCCCCGGGTATGCCTTGCATGTGCACGCCGAACAGGCGCACAGGGGGGAGCCGGTCGCGGTGACGGACGGTCGGCGTCATGGGGCCCGGCGGCGGGAGTCCGGGCGGGCCCGGCGCAGGCGAACGGTGCGCCTGCTGCGCGCCCAGGGACGGTACGGCCCCCGCTTCCGCGAGGTCCTGCCCGCACTCACCGGCCTCGCCCTCGCCGTCTGCGGTACGGTCGCCGCCGTCACGGTGGCCCACCGCACCCTCGGCCCCGCCGCTCTCGCGGCCCCGGCGCTGTTGTGCGCCCTCACCGTGCCGTTCCTGCTCCAACGGCGCCGCCCGGCCGCCCGCCGACGCCGGGGTCGTTACACGGAGCGGGAGATCGCCGACCTCGACACGAAGGGCCTCGCGCTCGCCGTCGCCCGCATGCTCCGCCGCGACGGCTGGACCGTGCGATTACCGCCCGGCGACCACGTCCGGCCGCGCGTCCGGGCCCGCCACCCCCGAGGACACCGACTGGAGGTGGCGTTCCGTCCCGTCGCCGAGCCGCTGCCCGACGAGGAGCCCCGCCCCGTGCCGCGCACCGGGGCACGGGCGCCCGTCCGGCTGATCGTCCACCGCGGCGACTTCGGTCCCCGCGACCGGCGCTGGGCGAGCGGCAGGGCGAACATCCGCCTGCTGGACGGCACACTGCTGCGGCGCTGGGCGGACGGAGCACCGCTCGACGAACTGATCGACCTCGACGCCGCCGGCGAAGCGGACTGACCGTCAGAAGAGCTCGCCCTGCCGTCCTGCTTCGGCCCGGCGCCGGGTGCGGCGGCCGGCGGGACGGGCCGGGGCCTGCTCACCGAACAGCGGGACCGTGCCGTACTCGTCCGGCTCGGCCGGAACGGCCATCGGCCCGGTGCCCACGTTCAGCCGCAGCGGGGCGTCACGGTCGAAGTCCCCCGGTGTCATCTCCGCCCAGTCGCAGCCCTCGTGCTCACTCACGCCCAAGCCCCCGTACGCCGCCTCCGTCCGCCACATGTCCGCGGTACCCGGGGCGGGCACGCCTCACTCGCCCTTCGGCCCCGCCTGCTGCACGACCTCGAAGGACCACAGCGTGGACTGGCTCGCCGCCGGCTTCGGGCGCTCGCCGTCCCCCGGGCCGCCCTGCTGGTGCGCCGCCTTCATGGGGCCCTCCATCCACGCCTGGAAGGACGCCTCGTCGCGCCAGCGTGTGTACACGAGGTAGGTGTCGGTGCCCTCGACGGGACGGAGCAGCTCGAACCACTCGAAGCCGTCGGAACTCTCCACGGCGTGGGCCCGGGAGGCGAAGCGCTTCTCCAGCGTCTCCCGCTGCTCGGCGGGCACGGTCAGCACGTTGATCTTGACTACGCTCATGCCCTCATCCTGCCGCACGGGGCGACCGCGCGCCGATCCGCCCCCGATCGTCCGCGCCCGCTTCGCCGAGGTCTCGACCACGCGTCCGTACCGGCGCCCTGACGATTCGCCGCCGGTACTCGCCCGACGGTGAGGCTCCGACCCGGCGGGGTCCCCGGCCGACGGGCGCGGGCGGCCGGAAGCGCCGGGCAGCCCGAACCGCCGGACGGGCACGCCGTCGGGGAAGGCGGTGCCCGCCCGGCCGCGCGCACCGCCGACCACCGACCGCCGGCTGCCCACCGCCGTGCGCGGGGCGCGCGGCGCGGACGCCACCGGTGCCTGCGTGACCCCTTCGCGGGCCGGTCTCAGCCCGCCGCCAGATGTGCCAGCACCGACTCCAGCGTGCGCCGCACCGCCTCGCGGGACTCCTCGGTGTGGTCGAGGGTCTCGAAGCCGTGCTGTCCGTTCGGTACGTCGACCACCTCCACGTTCGCGCCGCACTCCTCGGCCGCCGTCAGGAACTCCTCGACGGTGGCGGCGATCTCGGGCATCTCGCGGCCCACCCGGACCAGGACGAGAGGCAGTTCGCCGGCGTCGGCCACCGCGCGGGCCGGAGCGAACCTGCTGCCGGTCAGACCCCAGCTCGGCAGTGGTGCGAGGACCGGGTAGACGGCCGCCACACAGCGCAGCCACTCCGGGGGTGCGGCCAGCCAGTCCGCGCTGAGGGGGCCGCCGCCGGAGAAGAAGCACAGCGCGATCCGGTCCGCGTCCACCCGCGCGTCGGCGCGCACCAGGTCCACGGCCGCCCGCACGTCGGCCGCGGCGCGCTCGTAGTCCGTCACGGCGTGCAGCCGGTGGTCGAGGGTCACGCCCACCACGCCGCCGAGGGCCGCGCACCGGGCGTATCCCGTCAGTGTCGGCCAGTCCCGCGGTGTCGGACGGGCCTCGGCCGGGACCGGGCCGCCGTGCACGAACACGACCGCCGGCCGCGGGCCCCCGGCGCCGGGCGGCAGATGCAGGTCCACGTTCCCGGTGCGCTCGCGGGGGAGTTCGGGCACGTCCAGCAGGAACGGCCGCAGGTGCGGCGGCGGTTCGGCGGCGCCGGTCGGCTTCAGCCGGCGCCCCTCGCCCGCCGCCGCCCTCAGCAGGGCGTCCGCCAGTTCGGCGGGGCGGGAGAGCATCGGCCAGTGCCCGGTGCCCAGTTCGAAGAAGGATACCCGGGGATCGGTGAGCGCCTGCAGGGCGGGGTCGCCGAAGCCCACCAGGGTCTGGAGCATGTCGATGCTCGTGCCGCTCCCGGTGCACAGCACCCCCGTCGTGGGCACCGCCGCCACCGCGCCCGTCAGCCGGAGCGGCTGGAGCAGGGTGCCGAGCGGCTGCGGTGCGGCGAGGGCCGTGAGCCGGTCCAGCGCCGCGTCGGACAGACCCGCGGTACTGCCCCACCGCTGCCACTCGTCCCGTCCGGGCGGCGGCACATCCGCGCCGCCCCCGTCTTCGGCCAGCCGTTCCCGCAGCGACTGGTCCGGCACCGCGGCCAGCGCCGGGACGCCGTTCCGGGGCATCCCCGCGTCCAGGTACACGATCCGGGCGACGCGCTCCGCCCGCCGGTCGGCCGCGCCGAGCACCGGATGGATGCCGTAGTCGTGGCCGACGAGGACGACCTCCCGTCCGTCCGCCGCGTCGATCGCCGCGACCACGTCCGCGATGTGCGTCTCCAGATCCACCGGCTCCCCGCCGGGCCCCGTCCCGCCGTCGGGTCCGTCGAGGCCCGAGAGCGCCACCGGAAGCGCCCCCGCACCCGCCGCGGTCAGTCCCCGAGCGGTCTCCGCCCACACCCACGAACCCGTGAAAACGCCCCCCACCAGGACGAACACCGTCATGACGCGCTCCTTCGCACACCGTCGTCGGCGAACCGGGACGATCACCCGGCCGCGCTCGCCGGTACGGTAGAAACTCCCCCAGAGGGAGGTTCAAGTGTTCACGTCGCCCGACGGGCTGTGCGGCATCGGGGAACTCGCCGAGCGCGCCGGCGTCACCGTCAAGACCGTTCGCTTCTACTCCGACCGCGGCCTGCTGCCCGAAGCCTCCCGCACCACCGGCGGGCACCGCCGTTACGGCCCCGACGCGCTGGACCGGCTGCGTCTGATCCGCTCCCTGCGCGCCCTCGACCTGCCCCTGCCCGAGGTGCGCCGCATCCTCGACGAGGAGGACGCGGCGCAGGCGGCGGGCAGTGCGCTGGAGGACGCCGTAGCCGGTCAGTTGCGCTCCCTCGGATCCCGGCTCACGGCGCTGCGCTGGCGCGAGGCGGCCCTGCGCCTGGTCCAGGAGAGCCCGCCCGCGCAGCGCGCCGAACGCCTGCGGCTGATCGGCGCCCTGACCACCCCGCCGAGCACCGCCCCCCTCGCCCGCTTCTGGCGCGCCTGGCTTCCGGCCCGTATGCCTGCCCGGTCCACCGCCGCCTTCCTCGACGTCGCCGTCCCGCACCCGCCCGACGACCCCCGCCCCGCCCAGGTCCTCGCCTTCGCCCGGCTGACCGCCGTCACGTCGGCCCCCTGCCAGGGCGCCCGGCAGCCCCAGCCCGAGGCCCACCGCGCCGTGGGCGCGCGCGGGGCGGCCGTACTGTACGAGGGGCTCGCCGAGGCGTACGAACTGGCGGCCGTGCAGATGCGCCGGGACCGCGCGCCGTACGCCGGTGACGCGCTGGACGGGTTCGTCGCCGCGTACGCCCGCGCGTACGGCGTGCGCGACGGCCCGGACTTCCGCCGCGGGCTCGCCGTCCGACTCGCCGGCGATCCGCGGCTGGACGGCTACTGGGAGCTGGTGTCCGAGATGACCACCCCACCGGGCCGCCGCCCCGAGCCGACCCCCGGTTCGGCGCACGACTGGCTGCTCGCCGCGCTCGACGCGCAGACGGCGCGGGACCCGGCGTGAACCCCGCACGAGGCGCACCCGTCGACGACGAGGAGGGGGCCTGCGCGGCCCCGACCGCCCGCCCCTGCCCGAGCGCCGCCGGCCGCGAGGTCCTGCGCGAACGCCGACCCGGTCCTGCGGGCGGCCGAGGACACCGACGGCCGGTCCCGGTACGCCGCCGTGTGTCAGTCGCCCGCCGCCCGAGCGAGGTCACCGTCCCGCCGGTGTGACGGCAGGCGGCCACGACGTGCCCGACGCGCGGACGCAACGGACACGCCCCACGAGGGCCGCGCGCCCTCCGCGTCGAACCGCCCGCCCACGGCGTGGCCCTGACCGCCACGCCCCGTGAACCGCCCCCGTGATCCGTCAGCCGCCCGGGGCCTCGCCCGAGCCGTCCACGGCCTCGCCCGCGTCCGGGTAGCAGGGGACCAGCGTGTCCACGCCCACCAGCCGCATCACCCGCAGCACCGACTCCTGCGCCCCTGCCACGCGCAGCCACCCGCCCGCGTCCCGGGCGGCGTGGTGGGCGGCGATGAGCACGTTGATCCCGCTGGAGTCCATGAACGTCACGCCGCCGAAGTCGGCCACGGTCCGCGGCCCAGCCGTGCCCGGCGGCGGAAGCAGCGCCTGCCGGAAGCGGTCGCGCACGGTGTGGTCGATCTCGCCGCGCAGGACGACGACCCGCACCCCGTCGACGGCCCGGGTGTCGACCGACAACCGGTCGGGCCGCGCTGCCCCCTGAATCTCTCTCACAGCATCCTCGACTGTTCGCCGTAGCGGACTCGAATCGGAACGTGCGTAGCCAGCCTGCCCCGATCGTACGGCGGGATGCCTCCCGCAGGTCCTCAACTGCGGCGCGGGCGGATTGTGAGGCGGGGTACCGGGTATACGCAGGCCCGTGAACGGGGGAACGAAGATGGAACCGGCGGAAACAGGACCTGACGACGACGGCGCCCCGCGAGGGGCCGCACCGATGGAGGACGTCGTCGCCCTCGACGGCGACAGCAGCTGCATCGCCCGTGCCAGACGGTGCGCCACGGCCTTCCTCGCCCGCATCCGGGCGACCCATGGCCTTCCGGTCTCCGACCGGGCGATGGACCTGACCCAGCTGGTGGTCAGCGAACTGGTCACCAACGCCCGCAAGTACGCGCCGGGTCCCGTGCTCATGGAGCTGCGCGTCAACGGCGCCGTCGTGGAGATCACCGTCTGGGACAGCGATCCCGCCCTGCCGGTGGCCCGCGCCGCCGATCCCGGCCGGGTGGGCCAGCACGGCCTGGAGATCGTGATGGCGGTCGCCCAGGGCTTCGAGGCCCAGCGCGAGCCGGTCGGCAAACGCATCACGGCCCGCATCGCCCTCCAGGACGGGACGGAGGCCGAGCGCGTCGGTGGGTAGGACCCCCCTTCTCCCCGAGCCGTGGGGAGGAGGCGGAGGTCAGCCCATCTCCTCCAGGCGCTTGCCCTTGGTCTCCTTCACGT
>NZ_JBEXOP010000030.1:0-91518 GCF_040611575.1 Streptomyces sp. NPDC006610 | reverse complement strand
CCCGCCCCGGCCCGGCGCCCCGCCCCGGGCCTCGCGGGGCCCCCGGGTGGGCGGCGCCCCCGGCCCCCCGGGGGGGGCGCCCCCGCCCCGCGCGGTCGCGGGACGGGCCGCCGCACGCGGGGGCCCCGCCGCGGTCACTTGCCGGGCCCCTCCTCCTTCTCGACGCCCTCGACGTCGATGCGCTCCTTGCGGACCTGGCCGCGCACCGTCTCCTGGTCGGCGTGCTCCTCGGTCGTCATGCGCACCCGCTCCACCGGGACTGTCTCCGTCTGCGCCACGGGCCGCTCCTCGTGCAGGACGACCTCGTGCTCGGCCTCGGAGATCTCGGGGCCCGACATGGCCGCGTCGCGGTTGGCGTCCGTGATGGGCTCGCGCTCGACGCGGACCTCCTCGCGCTTGACCGGAACGGTCTGCTGCACCTCCTCGGTGACGACGTACTTGCGCAGCCGCGCCCGGCCGGTCTCCTGCCGGTCGACGCCGACGCGCAGCTGCTCCTCCGAGCGCGTCATCGCGTCGTCCCGGCCGACACCGCCTCCGGCGCCGCGCATCCGGGCCGTCTCGTCGTCGGCGACACCGCGTCGGCGGGTCGTCTCGTCGCCCGCGGTGCCGGCCATCCCCGCGGTGCCGGCGGCCATGCCCGCGGCGCCCGCCGTACCGCCGCCGGCGCCCTCGTGGGCCCAGCCGCCCTCGCCGGGCTCGTTGGCCTGCTGCCAGGCGTCGTCCCAGCGGATGCCGTAGTACTCGTAGAGGCGGTGCTCCTCGTCGACGGAGAGATGGCCGCCCGCGTCGACGTCGACGTGGGGCGCGTCCTTGATGGTGTTCTTCGGGTAGGGCACCTCCAGATGGTCTTCCACGATCGAGGCGTCGCGGATCGGCACGAACGACTCGCTCGTGCCGAGCAGGCCGGTCTTCACGGTGGCCCACTCGGGCATGCCCGTGGCGTCGTCGAGGAAGACGTGTTTGGCCTCGCCGACCTTGTTGCCCTCGGCGTCGTACACGGGGTGATCGAGTACGGCGGGGATCTGCTCGCGGGTGATCACTGATCTCGTCCTCTCTCTCGCTGCTGGGGCTCGCCCTGTCCGACTCACCACCGCATAAGCGGCGAAACCGGATGAAGAGTGGCAAGCGGGATAAGTGAGGCATTAGGGACGAGTGACCGGCAAGGGCGACCCGGGTGCTTCCCCGGGGTATGCCGGGGTACTCGGAGAGGCAGCCCTACTCCCTCTCAGGAGGCAACCATGCTCCTCCTCGGCGTCATCCTTCTTGTCATCGGACTGATCACCGGGATATCGATCCTGTGGACGATCGGACTCATCCTGGTCGTCGTCGGCGCCATCCTGTGGATCGCGGGCTCCATGGGCCACGCGGTCGCCGGCCGCCGCCACTATTGGTGAGCCTGGACCACCCGGAACACGGCCCTGCCCAGGCCGAGCACACCGTCGGACTCGGGCGTGCACCGCACGCCGCCCCTGCCGCGCAGCGCCCGCTGCGCGCCCGGTCCGACGGTGACGTCCATCCAGGCGCAGGGCCGCGCCGGGCGGTTGACCCGGAACGTCACCGGGCCGCAACCGCTGTCCAGGGTGATCACCGCTCCCACGAACGCGTCGATGTCGACGCCGCGCAGCAGAATGTTGCGGCGCGTCGCCCGCAGATCGACGTCCGGGTCGACGGCCGTGGGCAGGTTCTCCTCGGACATGATCGTCACCGCGGCGTCCCGGTGGGCCGCCCGGCCGAAGTAGCGGTCGCCGACCAGTCCGAGACCGCGGCGCACCCGCACCTGCGTCACCCGCTCGTCCGCCGGCCCCGGCGCGGGCCCGTCCGCCGGACGCCCCGCGAAACGGTGGTCCGCGGACACCAGCAGCTGCACGACCTCCACCTCCGCCATGGCGTCCACCATACGGCGACGCCTCGCACGTGTTTTCCCGGCGGCGATCTCTCCCCGAGGCTGTCCGAACCCTCCCCACCACGCAACTGGGCTGCCATGATGGTGAGTTATGGCTGACGGGGATGATGTGGCAGTCCGGGGCGTGTGCGTACGACTGCACGGTGAAACGGCCACCGAGAGCGATGTGGGCGCCCTGCGCAGTTGGCTGGAGCGCGAACAGGCGCTCGACGAACTGGTCCGCTCGGGACGGTTGCAGCTGCAGGAACGGAGCCGTACGGACGATCCCGAGCCGGGGAGCCCGATGGGCGTCGGCATGGAGATCTTCGCCGCGGTCGTCGGAGGCGTCACCTCCGTCGTCGTCCGGGACCTCCTGGACGCGATCGGACGGGCGGCGCAGGCATGGCGGGACAACCGCAGG
The DNA here is from genome assembly GCF_040611575.1 of Streptomyces sp. NPDC006610. Lineage (NCBI taxonomy): Bacteria > Bacillati > Actinomycetota > Actinomycetes > Kitasatosporales > Streptomycetaceae > Streptomyces > Streptomyces sp. NPDC006610. The sequence goes on along the minus strand of NZ_JBEXOP010000030.1, from coordinate 89,215 downwards.
GGAGTGGAGGAAGGAGAACCGCCCGAGGTCAGGCTGGAGTCGGTCGGGGAGGACGAACCGGAGGGGACCGCGGGCCCGGAGAACGATCCGCCCGCTGCCCGCGCCGACGGGTGACGCATGAGCACGGACAAGCCAGTGACCCGGTTCGACCCCCGTGGGCGCAGGAACCGGGCACTGCTGGTCGGGGTGTCCGAGTACGACTTCGCCGGGATGCCGCGCGGTGTCAGCGGAGACCTCCCGGCCGTCAAGCACAACGTGAACCGGCTCCGCGAGGCGCTCCGGGGCGGTGAGGTGTTCCGCGAGCGCCAGATCGTCGTCGAGCGCTCCCCGTCCAGGGACGAGTTCGAAAGATCCCTGCGCAAGGCCGTCGCCAAGGCCAGGGGCGTGCTGCTGCTCTACTTCGCCGGGCACGGCGCCCTCCCGAGCGCGGGCGACGAGCTGTACCTGCAGATGCGCGACGCCGGCGTGATCCCCGGCCGGCAGGCCCTCTTCGAGGGCGCGGCGCCCTTCAGCGAGGTGCTCGACGAGCTGGCGAAGAGCCGGGCCCGGCAGATCGTGGTGGTCCTCGACTGCTGCTTCGCGGGCAACGCCGCCTGGATCTGGGAGAAGCTCCCCAGGAAACGGAACGTCCTGCTGCTGATGAGCGTGCAGGCCAACCACCTCATCGACGCGGGCCCCGGCGACACGCCGACGCCGTTCACCGAGGAACTGGTACGGAGCCTGGAACGGGACGGCGCCCTGGGCTTCGCCGGCCTGGCGGACGACGTACGGGCCCGGATGACCGCCCGCGGCCTGCACACCCTGCGCAAGCCCCCCGAACCCTGGGAACCCCAGCGCCGCGGCGAGCCCGACCAGGACGTCCTGCTGTCGGCGCGCGGGCAGCCCCACCGCCACTGCCCGCTCGCCCGGCGGCGACCCCGGCGCGTGGTCGCCACCGGGCTGCTCACCCTCCTGGTGCTCGCCCTGGGACTCGGCCTCGGCGTCCACGGCCTGGTCGCCGCGCTGCGGCCCCCGGTCTGCGCGCCGCCCACCGAACTGCGCGTGCTCACCGACCCCGACCTCGAGCGCACCGTGCGCGCCGCGGCCGACGAGTTCCTGACGTCGGACGAGAACCGCGACGGCGACTGCCGGCGCAGCGGCATCACCGTCTACGGCGCGGGCGCCGCCGACACGGTCACCGCCCTGCGCAAGCACACCGGCGCCTGGCAGGAACCCCGCCACGAGGGGCCCAACCCGCAGCGCGACATCGGCCCGCAGCCCGACGTGTGGATCCCCGCGTCCCCCGCCGACGCCGCCCGGGTCGCCGCCGGCCAGGACACGGACGCCGTGGCCGCGGTGGAGGCCGACCAGACGCCCTTCGCCTACTCCCCGGTCGTGCTGGCCGTGCCCGAGGACCTCTCCGCCCAGTCCTGGAACGACCGCACCGGAGCCCCCCTCGCCCGTATGATCGCCCAGCTGAAGGCGCGCCGCCCCGACGCCCGGATCTGGCGGCCGGACCCCGAGTTCACCGCAGCGGGCCTGCTGGCCACCATCGGCCTGCAGCGCTCCGCCACCGGCGGGGACCGCGACCCCGCCCAGGCGGAGCGCGACCTCGTGCCCGGCGTGCCCGCGCCCACCGCCGCCGGCCTGCTGTGCACGCTGCCCGACGACGACGCCGCGGACGACGCCGGCGCCGCCCTGGTCCCCGAGTTCCTGATGCGCAGCGGCGTCGGCTGCGACGCCGAACGGCGGGTGCCCAGGACGGCCCAGTACCCCGGCGACGTGCCCGGCTACGAGCCGGTGTTCGTGCGCGTCCGCTGGCACGGCGGCGACCGCGACGCGAGCGCCCGCGACGACGCCGCGGACCGGTTCCGCGCATGGCTCAACGACGGCGGGGGCCGGTCCGCGTTCGCCCGCGACGGCTTCCGCGCGGCCACCGGACACCGGCCGCTCCTGGACGCGGACCACGTGGCCGAAGGGGTGCTGCCCGCGCCGTCCCGGCTGGTGGAGTCCGCCGGGCGCAGGGCGATGGACACGGCGCTGGAGCGGTACCGCGGCGCCAACGGGCCGGGCCGGGTGCTCTTCCTGCTGGACAGCTCCGGCTCGATGGGCGACGTGTGGAAGGGGCCGAGCGGCGGCCCGGGCCTGCTGAAACATTCCCTGGTCGGGCTCGGCCCGGCGGACGAGTACGGCGTGTGGGGCGTGTCGGGCCTCGGCGAGCGGTCGTACGAGATGCTGCTCGCCTTCGGCAGCCGCGCCCGCAACGACGCCGAGCGCACCATCGACGAACGGGCCCGCGTCCGCGACGCCCAGGCCGATCCGCACGCCGCGCTGATCGACGCGCTCCAGTTCATGAACGACCGGGGAGCGGCCGACGACCGGCCCCAGCTGATCGTCTACATCACCGACGACGAGGACGCGAACCGGCTGACCGGCGGCAACCTGGACGACGTGCTGGCCACCGCCCGCGCCGTGAAGGTGCCGGTCGCCATGGTGTCCCTGACGAGCGGCGGCTGCGCCTCCGACAAACCGGACGCGCAGATCTCCGCCGCGTCCGGCGGCCGGTGCGTCGACGCCGACGACGACGTGGGCGCCGTCCTGCACGACGAGGTGGCCCGCACCGGAACGGGGGAGGAGTGAGGATGCGACGGGTCGCGGCCCTGCTGGCCCTGCTCATGGCGGCGGCCTGCACCGGCGGCGGGAACGAGGGCGCGGCGCCGAGCCCGTCCCCGGAGCAGCCCGGCGAGATCGTGGTCGTCAGCGGCCGGGACGTCACCGGCAAGAACGGCATCCGCCAGCAGCTGATCGACGAATGGAACGCCCGTCAGGAACGCGCCGGCAGCGGCTACAGCGCCCGGCTGGTCGAGCTGCCCGGCAGCGCCGACGAGCAGCGCAGCCAGCTCCTCGGCGCCCTGCAGTCCGGGGGCGCCGCCTACGACGTCGTCAACCTGGACGTCACCTGGGTGCCGGAGTTCGCCGAGGCCGGGCTGATCCGTCCCCTCGACGAGGACCTCGTCGACGGCGACGTCATCGGGTCCGTGGCCCGCACGGCGTGGTGGGACGACCGGCTCTACGCGGTGCCGTTCAACAGCGACGTCGGTCTCCTCTACTACCGGCGCGACCATCTGGAACAGGCCCGCGTGGAACGCACCGACCTCCGCCGCAGCGACTGGGACCAGCTCCGCCGACTGATCGACCACGTCCACGACCACCGCCCGGAAGGGTACGAGAAGGGCTGGACGACCCAGCTCGACGCCTACGAGGGCCGCACGGTCAACGCCGTCGAGGCCTTCACCAGCGCCGTGCCCGGGCTGCGGCTCACCGACGAGGACGGCCGCTACAGCGCCGACGCCGACGAACTCGCCCCGGGCATCGCCGAACTGCGCCGCCGCACCGACGACCTCTACACCCTCCCCGACGCCCACGGCTCCGACGAGGCCCGCTCCCTCAACGACTTCGCCGCCGGCCGCACCACGTTCCTGCGGCAGTGGCCGTACGCCTACCGCACCCTGCACCAGACCTTCGACCCGCGGCAGCTCGGCGTCGCCCCGTTGCCCGGCCGGGCCGTCCTCGGCGGCCAGAACCTCGCCGTGACCGACGTGTCCCACCGGCCCCGCATGGCGGCCGACCTGATCCGCTTCCTCACCGGCGAGGAGAGCGAACGCTGCCTGCTCGACGCCGGGTTCGCCGCGACCCGTACGTCCGCCTACGAGGACCCCGGCCTCCGCTGCCCCCTCGGCGCGGGTTCCCCCTCCGCCTCGCCCACCGGCGAGAGCACCGACCGGATGCCGCGCGAGGCGAGGACCGGCCGGCCCGCCTATGCCCGATCCGTCCTCCTGCCCGCCCTGCGCGAGGCCGTGCTGCGTCCCCGCACCCCCTTGTACGGCGCGTTCACCCAGACGTTCACCGCCCAGCTCGGCGCGCTGTTCGCCGACGACCCGCCCGGCGACTCCGAGTTGGCCGAACGGCTGGACGACGCCCTGCGCCGGGCGCTGGGGGACTGAGGGCGGCGCCCCACGGTGATCCACATAAGGTGGCCCCATGCCTGCCACGCTGAGTTCCACCAAGACCCGCGCCGCGCTGCGCGTTTCGGCGCGCGTCTCCGGTGAGTTGCTGCTGATCCTCCTCATGCTCACGGTGACCATGTGGGTCCTGGGCCGTATGTGGCCGGTCGTCTGGCCGCTCATAGTCGGCCTGTTCATCACCACGCTGACCTGGCCCGTGGCCCGCTTCCTGCGCCGCCACGGCTGGCCGCCCGCGCTGGCCGCGGCGACCGTGACCGTGCTGTTCCTGCTGGCCGCCGCCGGGGTCGTCGCGCTGATCGCGGTGCCGGTGGCCTCCCAGTCCGGGGAGCTGACCGACGGCGTGGTCGAGGGCATCCAGCGGCTGCGCGAGTGGGCCGCCGGGCCGCCGCTCAACATCGGCGACGACCAGATCAGCGACGCCTTCGACACCGCGGTGGAGCGCGCCCAGAAGGGCCTCGGCTCGATGGTCACCGCCATCGTCAGCGGGGTGAGCACGGTGGTCAACGGCATCGTCACCGCCGTGCTGGCGCTGTTCCTGATGTTTTTCTTCCTCAAGGACGGCCCCCGCTTCCTGCCCTGGCTCTCCCGCCAGCTCCCCGGCCGGCTCGCCACCGACGTCCCGGCCGTCGCCGCCCGCAGCTGGGACACCCTCGGCGCGTTCGTCCGCTCCCAGGCGATCGTCGGCCTGCTCGACGCCGTCCTGATCGGCCTCGGCCTGTGGGCCCTCGACGTCCCGCTGGTGCTGCCGCTGGCGGTGCTGACCTTCGTGTCCGCGTTCGTACCGATCGTCGGCGCCCTGTTCGCCGGCTTCGTCGCGGTGCTGATCGCGCTGGTGTACAACGGCCCGACGGACGCGCTGATCGTGCTGGCGATCATCGTGGCGGTGCAGCAGCTGGAGGGCAATGTCTTCCAGCCCATCATCCAGAGCCGGGGGCTCGGCCTGCACGCCGCGGTGATCCTGCTCGCCGTGACCCTGGGCGGCAGCCTGGCAGGCATCGTCGGCAGCCTGCTCGCCGTGCCCGTCGCCGCGCAGATCGCGGTGATCTGGAACTATGTGCGCGAGCAGCTGAGCGAACCGCCGGCCGAGCCGGACAGCGGCGCCACCGTCGTTCCGTAGCGGACGGCCTGCGGGCCGCGGGCCGGGCTGACATCGTGGCCGTATGACCATCGATGTCCGCCCGGCCTCCGTCTTCGAGGACGTCCGCGCCGTCCTCGGCCCCAAGTCGCCCGGGGCCAACGTGTGCTGGTGCCTGAGCTACCGCATCCCCTCCCGGCTCAACAACGAGCTGCGCGGCCCCGCCCGCGGCGAGTACGTCGCCGGACTGTGCCGCGCCGACCCGCCGCCCGGCGTGCTGGCCTATGACGGCGACGAACCGGTCGGCTGGGCCGCCGTGGCGCCCCGCGCGGACACGTCCTTCGCCCGCAACCGCAAGATCCCGCACGTGGACGACCTGCCGGTGTGGTCGCTGTGGTGCATCCGGGTCCGTCCCGGCCACCGCAAGCAGGGCGTTTCGCACGCCCTCATCGCCGGCGCCGTCGACTTCGCCCGCGCCCACGGCGCCCCGGCGGTCGAGGCGTACCCGCTGGACAACGGCGACGCCCGGGTCGACCTGACCATGGCGTACGCCGGTCTGCGCAAGAACTTCGAACGCGCCGGCTTCGTCCACGCCGCCGACACCACCTCGGTGCTGGCCGGCCACCCCCGCGTCCTGATGCGCCTCGACCTGCGCTGACCCGCGGCACCCGCGGCCGGGTCCTCAGCCGGCCGTCGGGTCCGCGCCGGTCGGCAGCGGGGACTCCGCCTCGACGCGTGCCAGCCCCTCGTCCGTCAGCAGCCGGGAGCGGAGCAGGAAGCGCACGCCCTCCGGGGCTCCAGGGAGAACCCGCTGCTCCGGCCGGGCACCACGTCGACGGTGAGGTGGGTGTGCGACCAGTACGCGTACTGGTCGCCGCTCATCCAGAACGGGGCGTCCCCGGCCACCCGGCCCAGCAGGACGTCCGCGGCGCCGACCCGGAATGCGCCGCGGGGGTAGCACCGGCCTCATCACACGCCGTTGCCGGCTTCCCCAGGGCCCCGGCCCCGGGGAGGCACGGGAAGATGCCCTCGCCGGTGTCCGGCGGCGGCGGAAATTGCCTACCGCCGGGGCCGCGGACGGCGCAGACTCGTGCCATGGCAGACATGAGGGCTTTCCGGGACGCGGTCACCGCGTGGGCGGCCGGCGGTTCCGGCGACCCCGCACGCGAGCTGGCGGAGCGGTTGTCCGTCCGGGCGGTGGTCCTGCTGGAAGGGCCGAGTGACGTCGCGGCGGTCGACGCGCTGGCCGAAGGACGCGGCCGGGACCTGGAGGCCGAGGGCGTCTGCGTCCTGGCGATGGGCGGCGCGATGAGCGTCGGCCGCTTCGCCGACCTCCTCGGGCCGCGCGGCCTCGGCCTGCGCCTGACCGGCCTGTGCGACGAGCGGGAGCGGCCCTACTACGCCCGCGCCCTGGACGGGGCGGGCGCCGGCCGGCAGGGGTACTTCGTCTGCGCGGCGGACCTGGAGGACGAGCTGATCCGCGCCCTCGGCGTGAGACGGGTGACCGAACTCGTCCGGGCGGAGGGCGAGCTGCGTCCCCTGCGGACCTTCCTGCGCCAGCCCGCTCAGCAGGGCCGCCCGCCCGAACAGCAGCTGCGGCGCTTCTTCGGCACGAAGAAGGGACGCAAGATCCGCTACGGCCGCGTCCTCGTCGAGGCCCTCGACCCCGCCCGCGTCCCCGCCCCGCTGGACGACCTGCTCGCCGTCCTCTGACGCGCCGGGCGACGCCACGGGCCGCCGGCCCGGTGCGGCTCGGCCTGCGACCACGGGCTCCCTGTGGCCGGGCAGGACGACGTGATCGCGCAGGACGACCATGTGAACGCTTCACCCGCGCCCCGGGCACCCGACCCGCCGGCGTCGGCTAACGCGCCGTCACCAGCCCCCGGTTGCGCAGCACCCGCCGCTCCAGCGGGCTGAAGACGAGCAGGTCGATGGCGATGCCGACCAGCAGGATCAGGAAGATGGCCAGGAACACCTGCGGCATGCTGGAGTTGTTCCGCCCGTTCTCCAGCAACTGCCCAAGGCCCACGCCGAGATCGGGCGAGGAGGCGATGATCTCCGCGGCCATCAGCGAGCGCCAGGAGAACGCCCAGCCCTGCTTCAGGCCGGCGAGGTAGCCGGGCAGCGCGGCCGGCATCACGATGTGGCGGGCGCCGCTCAGCCCGGTCGCGCCCAGCGTGCGCCCGGCCCGCAGGAACAGCGGCGGGATCTGGTCGATGCCGGCGACCAGACCGTTGGCGATGGACGGGACGGCGCCGAGCAGGATCACGGCGTACATCATCGAGTCGTTCAGGCCGAGCCAGATCACGGCCGGCGGCACCCACGCCACGGACGGCAGCGACTGCAGGCCGGACAGGATCGGGCCGAGGGCAGCGCGGACGAACCGCACCCGGGCGACCAGCAGGCCGAGCGGCGTGCCGATGGCGAGCGCCATCAGGAAGCCGGCCAGACCGCGCGAGACGCTGGTCCAGATGTAGTCCAGCAGCGTGCCCCGCAGCCACGCGTCCGTCACCTCGTCCCACACCGCGGACGGCGAGGGCAGCTTGTAGTCGGGCGCGGCCCCCGACCACACCAGCAGCTGCCAGACCACCAGGACCAGCGCGACGGCGGTGACCGGCGGCAGCGCCTTGCGCAGCAGGGTCTCGCGCAGCGGCGTACGGGCGGTCTGCACCGTCTCCAGCGCGTCGAGTCCGGCCTCCAGCCCCGCCAGGTCCTGTGCGTCGCGCGTCCTTCCGGCGCCCACGCCGGTGTCCGTGTCAGTGCCGGCCATGGCGGCGGATCTCCTTGCGCAGTTCTTCGGTGATCTCGAGGGACAGCTCGGCGACCGCGGCGTCCTCGATCCGGCGGGGCTGCGGGATGCCGACGGTCCACTCCCTGGCGATCCGACCGGGCCGCGAGGACAGCAGCACCACGCGCTGCGCCAGCTTCACCGCCTCGCGCACGTTGTGCGTCACGAACAGCACCGACAGGCCCGTCTCGCCCCAGATACGGGTCAGTTCGTCGTGCAGGACGTCACGGGTGATGGCGTCGAGCGCGGCGAACGGCTCGTCCATCAGCAGCAACCGGCTGTCCTGCGCCAGGGCGCGGGCCAGCGCCACGCGCTGGCGCATGCCGCCGGACAGCTCGTGCACCCGCTTGCCGTACGCGCCCTTGAGGCGGACGAGTTCGAGCAGCCGCTCCGCCTCGGGCCTGCGCTCCGGCCGGGGCACCCCGCGCAGCTTCAGGGCGAGTTCGATGTTCCGGCCCGCGGTCAGCCAGGGGAACAGGGCGTGCTCCTGGAACATCAGGGCGGGCCGGCCGTCCGTGCCGATCGAGCCGGCGGAGGGCCGGTCGAGGCCCGCCACCAGGTTGAGCAGCGTGGACTTGCCGCAGCCGGAGGCACCCAGGAGGGTGACGAACTCGCCGGGTGCGACGTCGAGCGTGATGTCGTCCAGCACGAGCTGCTGTCCGCGGGCCGTGCCCGGGACCGGGAAGGACTTCGAGACGTGCTCGACACGGGCGGCGTACGTCACCGCCGCGGCGTCCTCGGCAGCCTTGGCGACCGTGGTGGCCATGGTCGTCACCTCCTGGGAACTCATCGGGATACGGCAGTGGTCACTTCGCGCCGAGGCCGGCGTCGTCGACCTCGGTCTCGCCCTCGGCCTTGAGGACCTTGTTGAGCGGCGCGAGGTCGTAGATGCCGGCCAGGTCGGGCTTCTCCAGCAGACCGGCCTTGACCGCGTGCTGCGCCTGGGTGTTGAGGGTGGCGGCCAGCGGGTCGTTCAGGAAGGTGATGGACTCCCAGGCCGGGTCGACGACCTCGGCGGGCAGCGCCTTGCCCGACAGCTTCTCCAGCGCCGCGTTCGCGGACGCCTTGGCCTTCTCGGGGTTGGCGTTGATCCACTCGTTGGTCTTCACCGAGCCGCGCAGCACGGCCTCCACGACGTCCGGGTGCTCCTCGAGGAACTTCTGCGACACGATGATGTTCGTGATCACGAACTTCTTGTCGGGCCACAGGTCGGCCTCGTCCAGCAGCACCTTCGCGCCCTCGGCGACCAGCTTGGAGGCGGTCGGCTCCGGCACCCAGGCCCCGTCGAGGGAGCCGGACTTGTAGGCGTCCGGGGTGATCTTGTTGTCGGTGCGGACCACGGAGACGTCGCCCTTGCCGCTCTCGGCGTCGACCTTCCAGCCCTGGTCGGCGATCCAGTTGAGGAACGCGACGTCCTGGGTGTTGCCGTGCTGGGGCGTGGCGATTCTCTTGCCCTTGACGTCGTCGAGGGACTTGATCTTCTTCGGGTCGACGACCAGCTTCACGCCCCCGGAGGCGGAGCCGCTGATGATGCGCAGGTTCTGGCCGTTCGATTTGGTGTAGCCGTTGATGGCGGGGGAGGGGCCGATCCAGCCGATGTCGATGGAACCGGCGTTGAGCGCCTCGATCTCGGACGGGCCGGCGTTGAACGTGGCCGTCTTGATCGTCGTGCCGCCCAGTTCCTTCTGGAGCAGGCCCTCCTGTACGCCCACCAGGGCGGTGGCGTGGGTCAGGTTCGGGAAGTAGCCGATCGTCACTTCGTCGGCGGAGAGCTTCTCGGCGCCGGCCGCGACTTCCGCCTGCTCGCCCTCGTCGGCGGAGTCGGAACCGTAGCCGCAGGCGGTGAGGACGAGGGGGAGCGCGGCTATGACGGCGAGGGTGCGCAGGGCGGAGAGCGGTCTTGCGGCAGACACGGAGTGTCCTCTCGGGGAAAAGGGCGATCAGGGAGGTGGGACGACGGAGCGTCGCCGGGCGACGCGTCGGTTGCGGGGGCGTCGCAAGGCCGACAGATGGCGCTGGACGTGCGGCCGAGGTCGATGTGGCGGCGCGTGGTCAGCAGAGGCAGCCACCGGTTCGCGTGCGTGAGCGCGCCCATGACCACCCCCGATCCCTAGTTTTCCTACCTGGTTGCTAGGGATCGTGGCAGACGGTGGCGTGCATCCCAAGGGGGTGTTCGTATTCTGGACAACTGAATCTCATCATCCGGGACCAAGGGTGAACCTGCACTTCAGAGGCGCACGATTGACGAGACGGGCGCAGGGCTGCTCAACTGATCACATGAACGCCGCGCCGCGTCCGGTCGCCCATGACCGCACGGACTTCGGTCGGGTGTGGTCCGCCGGCTGTCGCGGCTGACGCGACAGCCGGCCCGACCCGTCCCGCGCACCGGCGCCCAGGCGCTTTCCGCCTTCGCACCACCGCCCCGCCCCCTGTCCGGCCACACCGATGACGAGGACCGCCATGCCCGCATCCGCCGCCCGGCACGACGAAACCGCATACGACCGGCACAGACTGCGCCAGTGGCTCGCCGGCGACGCCCGGGCGGACGGCGTCGGCCGCCGCCGTCTGCTCACGCTGCTCGCCGCCACGGCCGCCGCGACCGCGCTCCCCACGCCCGGCCCCGCACGCGCCGACGGTCCCCGACGCGCCTCGGACGCGACGATCGTCAAACCGCTGCCGCCCGAGTCGTTCATCCTGCGCGGCACCAATGCCGAGACCCGCTGGGAGGCCCTGCGCGGGACCGGCCGCCTCACCCCGAACGACCTGTTCTTCGTCCGCAACCACACCGCCACCCCCCTGCTCGACGCCCACGACTGGCGACTGCGGCTGTGGGGCAGCGGACTGCGCGGGGCACCCGGCGAGGACCGGCCGGTGGAGTTCGGCTACGACGATCTGCGCGCCCTGCCCTCCGTCACCCGCACGGCGTTCCTGGAATGCGCCGGCAACGGCCGCACGTACTACGCCTCCCAGCAGGGCGAGGCCGTCACCGGCACCGCCTGGACGCTGGGCGCGGTCGGCGTCGCCCGCTGGCGCGGGGTGCGCCTGGCCGACGTGCTGCGCCGGGCCGGACTCTCCTCCCGCGCCGTGGACGTCCAGCCCCGCGGCCTGGACGCCGAGTACGTCAGCGGCGGGGAGAACCTCGGCCGGGTCCGCCGCCCGCTGCCGCTGGCCAAGGCCCTCGACGACGTGCTGCTGGCCTACGAGATGAACGGCGAGCCCCTGCCCCCCGACCACGGGTATCCGGTGCGCGTGCTCGTGCCCTCCTGGGTGGGGATCGCGTCGGTCAAGTGGGTCGGCGACATCGAGGTGTCGGCGCAGCCGCTGTTCTCGCCGTGGAACACCACGTTCTACCGGCTGTTCGGCTCCGCCCACCCGGAGGGCGGCAGCGCGCCCCTCACCCGGCAGACCGTCAAGAGCGCCTTCGAGCTGGTGCGCGGCGCGGCCTTCCCGGCGGGCGCCGGCCAGGTGCTGCACGGCCGCTCCTGGTCGGGCGCGGGAGCGATCGCGCGGGTCGACGTCAGCACCGACGGCGGCGCGAACTGGCGCCCGGCCCGGCTCCACGACCGCCCCCGCCCGGACAGCTGGACGCGCTGGTCCGTCCCTTGGAGGCCCGTCGCGCCCGGACCCGTCGAACTGCTGGCCCGCGCCACCGACACCGCGGGCCGCAGCCAGCCGGACGTCGCCGTGCCCAACGCCCAGGGCTACCTCTTCGACGCCGTGGTGCGGCATCCGGTGACCGTGTACTGACGGCCCCCGGCCGGCGGGGGCCGCTCTGCCCGCGGGCTCGACGACGACACCGAGCGGACGAACACCGGGCGGATGTGCGAACGGGCGGCGGGGGTGGCCGACATGGCACGGATCGGAGGCTGACGTGGCGGTGCCGGCGGAGCTGTACGGCCTGGCCGTCGGCCTGACGATCGCGGCGGTGACCGCGCCCGTGGGGGTCTCGGGCGCGGTCTTCCTGCTGCCCGTGCAGCTGAGCGCCTTCGGCGTGCCCAGTCCGGCGGTCACCCCGACGAACCTGCTGTACAACGTGGTGGCCGGGCCGGGCGCCCTGGTGCGCTACCGCAGCGCGGGGGTGCTGAACAGCCCGCTGACCCGCCTCCTGGTCGCGGGCACGCTGCCCGGCGTGGTCGTCGGCGCCGCGGTGCGGGTCTTCGCCGTGCCCGGGGCGAGCGTGTTCCGCCTGCTGGTCGCCGGGCTGCTGCTGCCGCTCGGCCTGTGGCTGATCGCCCGTACCCCGCGCCCGGGCCGCCCCGCCCCGGCGGCGGAACCCTCGCCCCGCTTCGTCATCGCCCTCGCCGTGGCCGTCGGGATCATCGGCGGCATCTACGGAATCGGCGGCGGCTCCCTGCTCGGCCCCGTCCTGGTCGGCCGCGGCATGCCGGTGAGCCGGGTCGCCCCTGCCGCCCTCGCCGCCACGTTCGTCACCTCCGTGGCCGGCGCGGCGACCTTCGCGCTGCTGTCCCTGACCGGCGCCGGCGAGGTCGCCCCCGACTGGCGCCTCGGACTGGCCTGCGGCCTCGGCGGTCTGATCGGCGGCTATCTCGGCGCCCATCTGCAACCGCGCCTGCCGGAGCCCGTCCTGCGCCTGCTGCTCGGCATCCTGGCCACGGCCTTCGGAGGGATCTACGCGGTCCAGGGCCTGAGCTGAAGGACGGGGCCGGTGCGGGGCACCGCGCCCGTCGGCCGTCCGAGCCCCGTACCCCGCGCGGCCCGCCGTCACGACGTGTCCCGGGGCTCGACCGCATGCGCCGGACGGTCACGTTCCACCGTTGCCCAGGTGCTTTCCGAGTCCGGTCGGCCAGGCAGCGGTGACCTGGCGTCGACCGCCCGTGCTCAGCTGCCCAGGGCGAAGAAGTGCAGCGGCGAGTTCGGAGCGAAGCCGATCCGGCGATACACGGGCGCGCCGGCCGCCGTCGCATGGAGGGTCGCGCGGGTCAGGCCCGTGGCGCGGGCGCCCTCGTACAGGGCCTTGCGGGTCACCGCCTCGCCGTAGCCGTTGCGTTCCCAGCGCGGGTCCGTGGCCACCAGCGCGACGAACAGGCGGCCGTCGGCCGCCACCGATCCGGCGCAGCTCACCGGGACGCCGTCCCGGAGGCCGAGCCAGGCGTGCACCTCGCCGCGCCACAGCGCGGAGCCCGCGAGCCCGTCGCGGCCGTCCTCCAGGGGCATGCCGTAGGCGCGGGAGTTGAGGTCCGCGTAGGCGCGCAGGTGTTCGTCCGTGGCGACGCGGACGAACGTCAGGTCCGGGTGCGCGGGTTCGGGCAGGGGCAGCAGGTCACCGGCCATGCCGACGCCCGTGAAGGCGTGCGCAAGACCGGCCCGCCCGGCCGCCGTCGGCAGGTTCGCGCGCGCCTCGGCGCCCAGGAGGTCCTCGAAGACCCACAGGAAGCCCGCGTGCTCCTTCGACCGCATCAGGTCCGCCGCCTGCCCCAGCCGCCGCTCCAGCAGGTCCGGGCCGGCTCCGGTGTCGGTGAGCGTGACGCAGTTCCAGAAGGCGAACCGGCAGCCCGCCCAGCGGACCGCGATGCCCGGCAGGTCACGGACGTCGGCCCCCGGGTTCCGGTCGAGCACCATGGCACGCCAGACCGTCGCGAGCTGCTCCATCGATTCCACCGCGTCGGCGGGGTTCCTCGTCACCTCGGCTCCTTCGTCCGTTCGTCGGTGAGTGCATGTCCGCCCACCGCACCGGCCAATCGTCACGGCGGCCGAAGGGACGCCCGCGCCGACTGCCGTCCGCCTCTCCGCGCCGCCGCCAGCACGGTGACCGCCACCCCGGCGACCGCCCACCCCGACAGCACCAGCAGCGCGGCCGTCACGTCGGCGCCCTCGAAGTAGGCGATCGAGCGGGCCGTCCACGTCCCGGCCCCCGGCGGCAGTGCCGGGCCGATCGCCCGCCAGAACGGCGGCAGCATCGGCAACGGGAAGGCGCCGCCCGCACTCGGGTTGCCGGCGATCACCACCAGCAGGATCGCCAGCCCGATGCCGACGACGCCGAAGACGCCCTGCAGGGCGAGGGTGGCCGCGCCCACCGCGAACGTGACCAGGGCGCCCAGACCCCACAGAGCGGCCACACCGCCCGGCAGCGCGCCCAGGACCGGCCCGACGATCACCGCGCCGCCGAGTCCGCCGACGACCGCGACCAGCGCCATCACGATCAGGCGGATCACCGCCCGGCGGGGGGTGGCGGGGCGGGCGCCGGTGCTGATGGCGAGGATCGACGCGCACAGATAGCCGCCGACGCACCAGCCCACGACCAGATAGAACGACGACAGCCCGTCGAAGTCCCGCGGCGAGGCCGGGGCCACGTCGACGGTCCGCACGTCGCGCCGCTCCGCGCCCTCGGCCCGGGCGACCAGGCCCTCCAGGGCGGTGGCGAGGACCGTGCCGCCGCCCGAGGCGACCAGCAGCGTGTCGGCGCCCCCGCGGGCGTGGACGACGAGGGCGCCGTCGATCTCCCGGTCCAGGATCTGCTTCCGGGCGTCGGCCTCGTCGCCCACCGGGCGCGCGTCCAGGGGTGATCCGGGCAGCCGGTCCAGCCGGTCCGCCGTCCGCCCGGCCGCGCCCGAGGGCGCCACCACGCCGAAGGGGACGTCCTTCGGCGCCGGGTCGTGCAGCGCCCCCACGTACGAGGCGATGAACAGCAACTGGAGCGCGACCACGCCGAGCACGAGCAGCGTGGCCCGCGCCGTGACGGCGTCCGTCACCTCGCCGGTGAAGGAGCCGTCACGGCCGCGGACGCCTGGAAGGGGAGACATGCTCCCACCGTCCGCGCCGTCGGCCGCGCGCGCAGGCGGGAGGGAGCCGAACGGATGCCGCGCCGCCCGCCGGGACGGGAGCGCGGACGAGGGGGTGTCAGCCCGCCGCGACGGTCGCCGGGCCGGCCGGGGTGTCCCCGCGCAGGGTGATGCGGTGCATGACGCGATGCCGCGTGCCGTAGTCGCGGTTGGCGTAGTGGGCGGTGCTGCGGTTGTCCCACAGCGCGACGTCCCCCGGCTGCCACCGATGCCGTACGACGTGCTCGGGCTTGGTCAGGTGGGCGTACAGGATGTCGAGGAGACCCCGGCTCTCGTACTCCGAGACCCCCACGATGTGCGAGGTGAAACCGGGGTTCACGAACAGGCCCTTGCGACCGCTCTCCGGGTGCACCCGCACCACCGGGTGCTCCACCGGCGTCAGTTCCGTGAACACCTCGCCCTCCCACAGGTTGCCCCGGCCCTGCCGGCGCTGGGCGAGGTAGTAGCCGAACTCACGGCTGCCGTCGTGGACGGCGGTGAGCGTGTCGACGTACGCCCGCAGCCCCGGCGACAGCGACTCGTAGGCCAGCTGGCTGTCCGCCCAGTTGGTGTCGCCGCCGCTGGGCGGCAGCACCACGGCCCGCAGGACCGAGATCGCCGGCGGACGCTCCACGAACGTCACGTCCGTGTGCCACACGTCGGCGAAACCGTTGTCCTGGCTGTCCAGGGAGTACACCTCGGGGGCCACGTCGCCCGAGTCGTGGACGGGATGCCCGACGGTGACCTCGCCCAGGCGCCTGCCGAACTCGATCTGCGCGGCGTCGTCCAGAGTGTGCTGGCCCCGCACGAAGAGGACCTTGTACGCGACCAGCGCCTCGCGCAGCGCGAGGACCTGGTCGTCGTCGAGGCGGCCGAGGTCGATGCCGTGGATCTCCGCGCCGAAGCGGGGGCCGAGTTCGGTGATCGGAAGCTGCGCGAGCGCGGGCCGTTCGCGGAGGATGCTCATGGGGATGTCCTTTCGCCCGTGGGTTACGGGTGGTCGTGGTGGTACGGGTCGGGTGCCGGTACGCGGCTCAGGCCGCCGCTGCCGCCTTGACGGCGTGGGACACCTGGGCGCGCAGCTCGGCGAACTCCCGCGAGCCGCGCAGCCCTTCGGCGTCGACGTCGCCGCGGGGCAGGGTGACGGGCAGGTCCAGGGCGACGGTGCCCGGGCTCCTGGTCAGTACGACGATGCGGGAGGCGAGGAACACCGCCTCGTCCGCCGAGTGGGTCACGAACACCGTCGTCCGCCCGGTCAGGTCGGCCACCCGGCGCACGTCCTCCTGGAGCCGCTCCCGGGTCAGCGCGTCCAGCGCCGCGAACGGCTCGTCGAGCAGGAGCAGCGGATTCTCCGCGGCGAGGGCCCGGGCGATCGCGACGCGCTGCTGCTGTCCGCCGGAGATCTCCCAGACCCGCCGCTCCTCGGTACCCGCGAGACCGACCCTGGCCAGCAACTCGGCCCGTCGCACCGGCCATTGGGCGCGCTCCACCCCGGCGTAGCGCAGCGCCAGGTCGATGTTGCCCCGCACGGTCCGCCACGGGAACAGCCGGGGCGTCTGGAACACAACCCCGGACGTCTCGCCGGGCCGCGGGTCGGCGCCGGAGACCCGCACCGAGCCGTGCGTGGGCCGCTCGAAGCCGGCGATCAGCCGCAGCAGCGTGCTCTTGCCGCAGCCGGAGGCGCCCACCAGGACGACGAACTCCCCGGTGGGGACGGTCAGGTCGACCGGTCCGACGGCGGTGACGGTCTGTTCGCCCCTGCCGTACCGGTGGACGACGCCGTCGACACGGACGGACCCGGCGGGCTCGGCGGCCACCGCCTGCGCGGCTTCGGCGGTCTCAGGCGCGGACATCGGCCAGCCCCTTGAGGTAGAACGCCTCGCGGACCACGTCCTCGGAGGGCGCGGCGTCGATCTGCTTCTGGTCGGCCAGGAACCGGCCGGTGTCGGTGATGTAGCCGAGCAGCTTGCCCGGGCCGTCCTCGCCCCCCAGCCAGTCGGCGGAGGCCACCTGCTCGGGGGTGAGGAACACGCCCTGCGCCAGCTGCGCCTCGGCGTCCGCCGTGCTGATGCCCAGCTCGGCGGCCACGGCCCGCACCGAGCCGTCCGGGTCGGACTTGAGCAGCCTGAGCGCCTCGGCCTCCGCCTCGCGCCAGGCGTCGATCGCCCCCGGGTCCTTGGCGATGAGATCGTCCGAGACGACGGCCAGGTCGAGGGTCGGCTTGCCGGCCGCGCCGATCTCCTTGCTGCTGGTGAGCTGGGTGCCGGTCGCGCGCAGCTCGTCCAGCGTCGGCAGCCAGACGTAGGCCGCGTCGATGTCGCCGCGCTGCCAGGCGGCGAGGATCGGCTGCGGCTGCAGGTCGATCAGTTCGACGTCGGACGGCTTCAGACCCGCCGCGTCCAGTGCCGCGAGCAGGCTGTAGTGGGAGGTGGACGCGAACGGGGTGGCGATCTTCCTGCCCTTGAGCCCGGCGATGTCGGTGATGCCCGTGGCCCTGCGTGCGACGAGGGCCTCGTTCTCGCCCGCGACGTCGAGTATCCAGGCCACCTTGTAGGGGATGGGCGAACTGCCGGACACGCCGCGGGCGAAGGGGCTGGAGCCCAGCGCGGCGATGTCGAGGGACTTGCCGAGGAAGGCCTGGTTGACGCTGGCGCCGGAGTCGAACTTGATCCAGGTGATCTCGTAGCCGGGCAGCGCCTTCTCCAGCAGCTTTCTGTTCTTCACCAGCAGATCGCCGCTGGGGAAGGCGAAGTAGCCGATCCGCAGCCGCTTGGAGCCGCCGGACGCCGACGCCTCGCTGTCCGAGGAGCAGCCGGTGACGGCCGCGGAGACGGCGGCGAAGGCGCCGGCGAGCAGGAGACGACGGGAAGGACCCTGGGAGACACGGGACATGACGGAGCCGTTCTGTGCGGAAGGAAAGGAAGGAAAGGAAGGAAAGGAAGGAAAGAGGGCGGGAGGAGGAGAGCGAGCGGGATGGACGCAAAGGGGCCGGAGACGTTCTACGCGCGACCGCGCCAGGGAACGGCCGTGCGTTCCAGACGCAGCAGCAGGCCGTCGATGATCAGGCCGGAGACGCCGATGGCGATGATGCCGACGAGGACGACGGGGGTGTTGTTGTAGTTGGCGGCGTCCTTGACCATGCCGCCGATGCCGGGCAGTCCGTTGACCAACTCGGCGGCCACCAGGGAGGAGTAGGCCACGCCCACGGCCAGCCGGACCCCGGTGAGCGTCTCGGGCAGCGCGGACGGGACGACGACGTCCCTGACCACGTCCCACCGCGACGCGCCGAGCGCACGGGCCGCCTCGATCAGGCTCTTGGGCACCGCCGTGACGGCCGTGGTCGTGGACACCGCCACGGGCGGGAAGGCCGCCACGGCCAGCAGCGTCACCTTGGGTTCCTCGTCGATGCCGAGCCAGATGATCAGCAGCGAGAAGTACGCCAGCGGCGGCAGCGTCCGCAGGAACGTGATCCAGGGCTCGAACAGCGAGCGCACCCAGCCGACGGTGCCCATGAGCAGCCCGAGCACCACGCCGGCGGCGATGCCGATGCCCGCGCCCAGCGCGATGCGCCGCAGACTGATGCCGAGGTGCTCCACCAGCGTGGTGCCGTTGTAGCCGCGTACGCCGTCGTGCGTGGTGGAGACGTCGATGAACGCCTCCCACACCGTGGCCGGCGGCGGCACCAGCGTCTCGCTCCACGTCCCGCTCGCCGCCAGCAGCTGCCACAGGCCGAGGAAGAGCAGGAGCGAGCCGAACGGCAGCGCGACGCCGCGCAGGCCGGTCCGCCGGTCCCGCTCCCGTGCCGGCGGACGCGGGGTGGAAGCTGTGGCGGTGGTTGACGGATTGTCATCTGCCTTTGTGGCAGGGGGAATTGTGGACACGGGCGTCCTCCAGGGGGCGCCGGGACACGAGCGGCTGCCGTCGACCGACATGGGCGGCCGGACCCGAGCGAAGGTGAGGGGTGACGAGGGGAGCGCACCCCGGTGTCAGGGTGCGGGAACCGCCCGGGCGCGGGGTGGCGTCACCGCACCGCGGGGCGTGTCAGAAAAGCCTGGTAGAGGCAGGCCGGGTCAGCAACAACACGAGCCCGGGCGTCGGCACAGGTCGATGACCAGGCGTCGCACCAAGGGCTCGGGATTCATGAGGCCTATTTGTACCGCAGCCGGCGCTCCACGCCAACAGGCGTCCACGTTCCGGAACGGATCTTTCCGCGCAGTAACCTCCTTCCCGTGTCAGCCTCCCGTCTGCACCGCGTCGCCGTCCTCGTGCTCGAGGGCGCGAAACCGCTCGATGTCGGCATCCCCGCGCAGGTGTTCTCGACCCGTGCGAGCATGCCGTACGAGGTGAGGGTCTGCGGGGCGACCCCCGGCCTCGTGACCGGCGGCGACGGTCTGTCGTACTACGTCGCCGACGGCCTCGACGCGCTGACGTGGGCCGACATCGTCTTCGTCCCCGGCTACCGGTTCCCGGACCGCGACGACCCGCCGCCGGCCGTCGTGGACGCGCTGATCGCCGCGCACGACCGGGGCGCGCGGCTCGCCGCCATCTCGACGGGCGCGTTCGCGCTCGCCGCCACGGGCCTGCTCGACGGCAGACGTGCCACGACCCACTGGCACTACACGCAGGCGCTGATGACGAGGCATCCGCGCGTCCGGGTGGACGAGAACGTGCTGTTCGTCGACGAGGGCAGCGTGCTCACCTCGGCCGGCGCCGCCTCCGGCATCGACCTGTGCCTGCACATCCTGCGACGCGACCTGGGGCTCGCCGCGTCGAACCACGCCGCTCGCCGTCTGGTCGCGGCCCCCTACCGCAGCGGCGGCCAGGCCCAGTACGTGCCGCGCAGCGTCCCCGAACCGCTCGGCGAACGCTTCGCCGCCACCCGCGAGTGGGCCCTGCACCGGCTCGGCGAGCCCCTCACCCTCGACATACTGGCGCGTCAGGCCGGGGTGTCGCCGCGCACGTTCTCCCGTCGCTTCGTCGAGGAGACCGGCTACACGCCGATGCAGTGGGTGATGCGCGCCCGCCTCGACCTCGCCCGCGAACTGCTGGAGCGCTCGCAGCGCGGCGTCGAGCAGATCGCTGCCGACGTCGGCCTCGGCACCGGCGCGAACCTGCGCCTGCACTTCCAGCGCATCCTCGGCACGACGCCGAGCGAGTACCGGCGCACCTTCACCCGGCGCGAATAGCGCGCCGTTCGCCGCGCCGTTCGACGGCCGTGGCGTTGCGGCAACCTTGCGGCGGGGGGTGGCGGGATCCTTGTGAACCATGGCGATCACGCCACTGTCGACGGGCGCGCGCCGCGGGCGAACCTGATGGCGAAGGGAAGGGACACCATTCATGACTCGCATCGCCATCAACGGTTTCGGCCGCATCGGACGCAACGTGCTGCGCGCGCGCCTGGAGCGCGACAGCGACCTCGAGATCGTCGCCGTCAACGACCTGACCGAGCCCGCCGCTCTGGCCCGGCTCCTCGCCTACGACAGCACGGCCGGCCGGCTCGGGCGTCCGGTGACGGTGGACGGGGACGCCCTCGTCGTCGACGGCCACCGGATCAGGGTGCTGGCCGAGCGTGAGCCGGCGCAGTTGCCGTGGGCCGAACTCGGCGTCGACATCGTCCTGGAGGCCACCGGCCGCTTCACCTCGGCCAAGGCCGCCCGCGCCCACCTCGACGCGGGCGCGCGGAAGGTGCTCGTCAGCGCGCCGTCGGACGGCGCCGACGTCACGCTCGCGTTCGGGGTCAACACCGACGCCTACGACCCGGCCCTGCACACCATCGTCTCCAACGCCTCCTGCACCACCAACGCGCTCGCGCCGCTGGCGGCCGTGCTGGACCGGGTCGCCGGCATCGAGCACGGGTTCATGACCACCGTGCACGCCTACACGCAGGAGCAGAACCTGCAGGACGGGCCGCACCGCGACCCCCGTCGCGCCCGCGCCGCCGGGGTCAACATCGTGCCGACCACGACGGGCGCCGCCAAGGCGATCGGCCTGGTGCTGCCCGGCCTCGACGGAAAGCTGTCGGGCGACTCGATCCGCGTGCCCGTGCCGGTCGGCTCGATCGTCGAGCTCAACACGACCGTCGCCCGCGACGTGACGCGCGACGACGTGCTGGCGGCGTACCGCGCCGCGGCGGAGGGCCCGCTCGCCGGCATCCTCGAGTACTCGGAGGACCCGCTCGTGTCCTCCGACATCACGGGCAACCCCGCCTCCTCGATCTTCGACTCGGCGCTCACCCGGGTCGACGGCCGCCACGTCAAGGTGGTCGCCTGGTACGACAACGAGTGGGGCTTCTCGAACCGTGTGATCGACACGCTCGAACTCCTCGCGGCCCGCTGACGCGGGGACGCGCCGCCGACTCCCGGCCGCTTCGGCAGGCCCGGCCGTTCCGGACGTCCGACCCCCGGTCGTCCACGGCCGGGCCTCGCCGTTGTCCCGGAACCGGGAGTTTCGTCGAACAGTGCAACCGGCAAGTTGCAGTTGCCCCCGAGCTGTGCAACCTTTGAGTTGCACGTCAATGGCAAGGGAGACACCTGTGAACGACGACGTCACGTACACGGAAGCAGAGCTGGTCGAGCTGGACCGGATCGCCCGGCAGATCGACATCGACGCCCCGGCCGAGCGGGTGTGGGAGCTGGTCGCGCGGCCCGGCTGGTACATCAACGACGGCGTGGTCGACCCGCAGCCGGATCTGCGGTACGAGGACGACGTGGCCGTGGTGCGCCATCCGTCCCTCGGCGAGTTCCGGTTCCGGACGGTCGAGCTGGACAAGCCCCGTTACGCGGCATTCCGCTGGATCGGGACGCCGACGCGGGACGAGTTCACGCCGACGACCCTGGTCGAGTTCTGGATCGACGAGCGGGACGGCGGCGGGGTGACCCTGCGCGTGGTGGAGAGCGGGTTCTCCGGCCTCGCCGACGACCCGGCGGCGTGGCTGAAGGAGCGCGAGGGCAACGACAAGGGCTGGCTCACCGAGCTGACCGCGGCCAAGACGTTCGTGGAGGGGAGCGGGGCGGCTCGGTGACCGCCGGGGTGCCGACGCGACGGGCCGCCGCTCCGCCACGCGAGCCGGACGCGCGGGCGTCCCCGCCCGGCGCTGTGGCGGCCGCCGGGCGGGGACGCACTCGGTGCGGTCAGAGGCCGGAGACGGCCGCGGGCCGGCGGAACAGGCCGAGCGGGACGGCCTCGGCCAGGGCGCGGTAGCCGGCGGGGTTCAGATGCAGGTGGTCGCCGGTGTCGTAGGCGGGCAGCAGGCGCCGGGGCGCCCGTGGATCGCGGACGGCCTCGTCGAAGTCGATCACGGCGTCGAACACACCGCCGGTGCGGATCCACCGGTTGACGGCCTGACGCGCGGACTCGTGGCCCCCGGCCGGGTCGTCGTAGCCGTTGCCGCCGAAGGGGGTCAGGGTGGCCCCGTAGACGGCGATGCCCTGGGCGTGGGCCCGGACCACGATCTGCCGGTAGGCCTCGGTGAGCTCGGCCGTGATCCGCCGTGCGGACTCCTCGGACGTGCCGGCCGTGCCGATGTCGTTGACGCCGTGGAAGACGACGAGCCGGTCCGCGCCGCTCTTGGACAGGACGTCGCGGTCCAGCCGGGCCAGGGCGTTGGGGCCGAGGCCGTCGCGCAGGACCCGGTTGCCGCCGGCGGCCTCGTTGACGACCGCGACGGAATCGTCGCCCGCACCCGACCGGAGACGTTCGAAGAGCTGGTCGGGCCAGCGGTCGTTGCCGTTGGTCGTGGAGCCGCGGCCGTCGGTGAGCGAGTCGCCAAGAACGACCGTCGTGGAGGTCCGCCGCCCCGCCCGCACCTCGACGCCGCTGAGGAAGTACCAGTGGTCGACCGCCGTGGCCCCCGGCAGCTCGCCGGCGGTGAGGTGGTCGCCGGCCAGCAGGTACGACGTCGTGCGCGACCCGGGGTGCGAGGTGATGTCCGTGGACGCCTGACCCTCGGCGAGGTGGAGCGTCACGGTCAGGTTCTCTCCCGGCCGGACGGCGAAGTCCAGCGGATCGGTGACCGCCTGGGCGCCCTTGGGGACGTCGATGCCCGGTCGCCCGCCGAACGTGACCGGGCGGGCGCTGCCGGGCACGACGGCGCTGACGCCGGCCCTCCCGTCGGCGGGACGGGCCACGGACACGCCCGTGATCGGCAGGTTCGTGCCCCCGAACGCGTTGGAGAACCGCAGCCGCAGACGCCGGCCGCCGACCGACACGCGCACCGTCTGGCGCAGTGTGGTGTCCGCGAGGACGCGGCCGGTCCCGGTGAAGGGCGCGGGCGGCATGTTGTGCGGCTCGGTCAGCTGGGGCGTGGCCGACCAGGTGTGCACCCAGTGGGCGCCGGCGGCCGGCGCCGTCGCGTCACCGGACGGACGGCTCCGGGGCGCCGCGACCGCCGAGGGCGTGACGGCGCCGGTGACGGCCGCGGCCAGTGCGGAGGCCGTCCCGGCCAGCAGGGACGCACGTCTCATGACAGCCACCGGCTCTCCTGCGGGCCGAGGTAGCTGTACTTCAGGCCGCCGGTGTCGATCACGATCTTGTGCAGGACCACGGTGGGGTCCACCATCCAGAACTTCAGGACGTGGTGCCCGGCCGTGTCGACGTGGTGGACGGTCCGGGTCCGGTTGACGTTGTCCGCGGTGTTGCGGCCCCACCCGGTGTTCATGGTGAGGTCGCTGGCGCCGGTGGCGGCGACGACGTCCACGGTCTGCGGCGCCGCGTCGTCGAGGGAGACGGCGTAGTGCAGTCCGGAGCGGCCGGGCAGGGCCGGGTTGCGCGGCGAGACGTACGCCCAGACGGTGACGGGGCCGGTGGTGAAGAGGCTGATGTCGTACTCGAGCCGGGGGCCCTGGCCGGGGGAGCGGCGGGCGGCGGTGACGGGGAAGGGCTCCATGCCGTCGCCGGTGCGGGTGATGCCGGGGACGCGCTGCCAGGACACGCCGCCGGCGCCGACGGAGCGGGAGAAGTGCGCTGCCTCGACGGATACATGGCCACCCGCTTCGACGAACCCCTTGAGCCGGGAGCGCGCAGCGGCCGGACGCTCGATGACGGCCTGGACGGTGACCTCGGTCCCCTCCGACCCGGTGACCCTCACCGGCACGCGGCGGACGCCGCGGGGCGCCCGGTCCCAGTCCACCTTCAGGACGACCCGCTGCTGCAGGTCCACCGTGCCGCCGGGGCGGTCGGCGGTCAGCCACGGCACGCCCGTGTCGACGCGGTAGGTGAACGGGGCGGTCCCGCGGTTGAACACCTCGATGTACTGGGCGGGTTGCGTCTGGTAGGGGCTGAACGCGGGCAGCACCGCCTCGCCCGGCTCGTGCGGCCACCACTTGTCGGAGCCGTCCACGGCGACGCCCATCTCCGCCGCGGCGGGAAGAGCGATCCGCTTGACGGCGGGGTAGATCCGATCGGGCCGCGGCGGCTCCTGCCAGGCGGCGTCGGCCCCGTAGCGGGCCTTGTCGCCGTAGCCGATGTGGGTCTGCGTCTGGAAGCCCTTCCATTTGCCCCCGGCAACCTCGTTGTTGAAACGGTCGGCGAGCGCGAAGTCGTCGGCCAGCCGGGCCTCGGCGGCGTCGGCCAGGTCGTTGGTCGCGGCCCGGCCCTGGGCGGCGTAGAGGAGATTGGTGAACTGGGCCTGCCGCAGCAGATACAGGTTCGCGGTGGCCCGCACCGCGTAGCCGACCAGCTCGAACCACGCGTCCTGTTCGCTCGCGGGCAACTCGGCGGCGATCCGGTCGGCCCGGCCGGCCAGGTCCTGCCACTCGCGGGTGACGCGGTCCATCTCCCGGTAGTCGGTCAGGCTGAACGGCGAGGCCTGGTCGTCGGTGACGATCGTGGACGGGTTCGCGGGGTCGCCCAGGGTCTGGCGGCGGTTGAGCAGTTCCGGCTTGCGGCGCGCCTGCAGGTGCTCGTACGTCCTGAGCACCTTCGCGATCTCGTCGGCGAACCGGCCGTCGAAGTTCTGCCGCGCGAACCGCAGATCCCACTCCGGCAGCCGGTCCAGGGTCCAGCGGTCGGGCGACCAGGCGTAGTCGAGGAAGAACTGGGTGGGCCGCTCGTTGCCCTTGACGTCACCGGAGTTGGTGACCCACAGGCCGTGGCTGCCGTAGGCGTACGTCTGGTGGAGCTGGTCCCAGATGTTGGGCAGGGAGTTGGTGTCGACCCACTTGTAGTTGCGGCTGGCCCCCACGTAGTCGAAGTGGTAGTAGAGGCCGTACCCTCCGCTGCGTCCGTCCTCGGCGGCGCCGGGGAGCTTGCGGACGTTGCCCCAGTTGTCGTCGGTGAAGACGACGGTGACGTCGTCGGGGGCGCGCAGCCCCTCGTCCCAGTACCGCTGCACTTCCTTGTACATGGTCCACACCTGCGGAACGGTCGTGACGTCCTTGCCGGTGACCTCGGCGAGGATCTCCCGCTGGGCGGCGATGATCCGTTCCATCAGCTCGATGCCGTCGCCGTCGCTCAGCGCCGTGTCGCCGTTGCCGCGCATCCCGAGGGTCACCACGCCCTCGAAGTCCTCGTCCACCATGCGCCGGATGCCGTCGCGCCAGTACGCCTTGACCGCCTCGGCGTTGTACCGGAACGACCACTCGCCGGTGCCGCCGTAGGGATCGCGCCCGGGAATGACGACGACACCGTCCTTGTCGCGCACGGCGGGCACGGCGTGCCGGTTCCACTCCTCGATGCCGCGCATCATCGGCGCCTCGTGGGAGGTGCCCATCACGACGCCGTACGCCTTCGCGGTGGCGTGGTTGTCCGGGTCGTCCTCGGCGAAGGCACGGCCCCACACCGCCGGCCACAGGTAGTTGCCCTTCAGCCGCAGCAGCAGCTCGAAGATCTTCGCGTAGAACGCGGCGTTGAACCCGCCCGGATGCCCGGGCGCCTTGCCCTCGCCGAAGGTCGCCGGCGCCCAGGTCCCCAGGGCCGGGTTCTCGTCGTTGATGAAGAAGCCGCGGTACTTCACCGCCGGAGTGCCCTGGGTGTGCCGGCCGGGCCGGACGTACAGCGCGTCCCGGTGCACGGGCCGGACGTCGGCCCAGTAGTACCAGGGGGAGACGCCGATGCCCCGGGACACGTCGTAGGCGCCGAAGACGGTGCCGCGCTGGTCGCTGCCCGCGATCACGAACGCGCGCTCGACTCCAGGCAACGGCTTGTCCACCACGGTCTGCAGGGACGTCTCCCACTTGCCCTCGATACCGCTGACGTCGAGTTTCCCGGCGGCCACGAGCCGGTCGATCAGCGGGCTGCGGCCGATCGTCCCGACGATCGTGATCTCCCGCGCCGCCGGCGCCTCACCCCGGACGACCGCCGGCCGGACCCCGGTCACCCGCTCGATGTCGTCCCGCAGGTCGCCCACCACGCGCACGACGCCGGGCCAGTCGTCGTCGCTGACCACCAACGGCACCGCGCGGCCCGCCCGCACCAACGCCAACCCGCCCGGGACGGGAGTGAAGGAGATGTACGCGCCGGGATCAGTGGGACGCGCGGACCGCTCCACGACGCTCCCTTCGGCGGCGAGCGCCTCGCCGGAGGGGTCCAGCACCGAGCCGAGCGGGCCGGCGAGCGCGGCCGTGCCGACGGCCCAGCCGAGAACCGACCGCCGGCTCGGCGGTTGACTGCCGTTGTCGTCCATACGGGCATGCATAAGACATCCTCGCATTCGAAAGTTTCCACTGATGGAGCGCATGGTGCGGAGGGGTTGACGGGTTCCCCTCCTCGAATGTGGTCACATATGTGAATAGGGCGCATGTGTGCGAACCTCTCGGGGGAATCTAGGGGTGCATTTCCAGCATGGTCAAGGTGTGTGCAGCGCAACGGTGTTGACGGATGCCTCCGCACATCGTCGAACGCGCTGCGAAACTTTCGACATGGGATCGGATGTCGAACCTCGCATCACAGGTCAACGCACGACGAGGCCCCGGGGCGCTTGCCCCGGGGCCTCGATCGGATATCTGTCGGCGCGCTTCCCGGTGTCCTCGGACGTGCCTGCCGCTCAGAACCGCGCGCCGACGTCCGCGCCGTTGCTCGGGCGCAGGAAGGTGGAGGACGGGATGGCGCCCGTCGCCGTCCTGGATCCGGTGATGGTGCTCGGGTTGGTGCTGGTGAACGACCAGCTGCCGCCGAGGTTCCAGGAGTTGCCGCTGCCCGTGGAAGCCGGGCCGAGCGAGGCGTTGGTGCCGTTGGCCACCGCCAGGTTCTTCGTCAGCGTGCTGGAGGAGCGGCTGAAGTCGAACCCGGCCTTCGGGTGGTCCCACGCCGTGCAGTGGTCGATGGTCATCCTGCCCGGGTTGTCGTTGTCGACGAAGCCGCCCGCGGAGTTGTCTCACGCCATGCTGTTGCGCACGGTGTGGCCCGCCGCCACGCCGTTGCCGCCCATCTTGAAGCCGTTGCCGTCGCCCTGATAGTCGGGCAGGTTCCACCGGTTGTAGCCGTTGCCCCACGCGAGGGTGTTCTCGACGAGGATCGGCGAGTCGGCGAACATCCAGAAGTCCAGACCGTCGTCCGCGTTGTTCCACAGGCGGGCTCCGCGCAGCACGTTGCCGGCGCCGGAACCCTCCTTGATGGCCAGGCCGTCGGCGCTCTCGCCGTTCTTGCGCGGATCGCGGTTGCCGTGACTGTCCAGGTTGAGGATCTGGTTGTGGCTCGAGGCGCCCTGGAGGTGGAAACCGGACTCGTAGTTGTCCCGGGTGACGAGCCGGTCGAACACGTTGTGGCCGGTGTCCAGGCCGAACACGCCGTAGGGGCCGTGGACGATCTCCAGACCGATCAGCCGCCAGTGCTCCCCCTCGATGTGGACCGCGCCGCGCTCCGCCCGGGGAATGCTGGATCCCACGGCCCCCGGCGTGTACGGCATGTTCTCGCCGTCGACGACCACGCGCTCGCCGTTGTAGTTGCGCAGGGTGATGGGTTGGCTCGCCGTGCCGCTCTTGAGCAGTTTGATGTTGGCGCTCGGTGCGTACGTACCGCCCCGGACCTGGATCGTGGTGCCGGCCTGCGCCAGGTCCACCGCGCGCTGGATGGTCCTCAACGGGGCGGCGAGCGTCCCCGGGTTGCTGTCGTTCCCGTTGCCCGCCACGTACAACTCGCCCGCCAGGGCCCGGGCGCCGGTCTGTGCCGCAGGGTCCCCGGGGACGCCGTGCGCGCCCACTGCCGAGGACAGGACGAGCAGCCCGGCCAGGACGCCGGCGAGGCCGGTGGACAGGGTGGGGGGTGCCAGGCGCATGGTCGTCTCCAGGATGCCAGGGTGCAGGGCGCACGCGGAAAATGCGGGGGAGCAGGCCTTGTGACGGATCGTTGGAAATCGCTTTCTGCGTGAAGCTAGGGTGGCTGCCGTGGGTGCGTCAATAGACCTGTACGTGATGCACGTTCATGTATGCGAACTCGGAAGGGTGGCGGCACGTCCTTGGCGTGAGGGAGGGGACGACTTCACGAGCCCTGTGGACGCATGACTTCCGGCCGGGGTCCGCCGGGCGGCGCGCCGCCAACGCCCGGAACGCCGACCGTGCCGCCCTGCACGACGGAGCCTAGGAGTCCGACAGCCACGCCAGCATGCGGCCCCGTGACCAGCAGCGGCCCAGGGCCTCACCGCGCGGGGCCGAACCGTCGAGCACCGTCAGGCCGATGATGCTGTGCCCGGAAGCGGGGCGGTCGCCGAGGGTCGGTACCGTCGGCGCGACGCCGACCCCCTCCACCGACACCCACGCCACCGAGCGGCCGGCCGCGGCTTCGGCGAGGCGGTCCAGGAAGAGCCGGCGGTCCTCTGCCGGGATGCGCGACAGTGCCCAGGTCGTGGTGACGACGGGCAGGGCGTGCGCCGGCACACGGGCCACGGCCTCGGGCGTCATCTCCACGACGTCGCCGCGCAGCAGCGACGCCGGGGCCGTCGCCGCCAGCGCCATCTCCGCTTCGAGCCGCGCGGCACGCTCCGGCCGGCCCGGCCAGACGCAGGCGCGCAGCCATCGGACGTCGTCCGCGTCGGTCACGTCGACCGGGTCGGCGTCGACGCCCACGCGGGCGGCGACCTCGGGCATCGCCGTCGCCGGAACGGGCCGGTCTCCCACGAGCGACGCCGGCATGTGCACGGGGGACGAAGGGTCGCCCAGCGACCGTCCGTCGCCGTAGGTGATGCGCACGCGGTCGACGTTCAGATTGAGCGCGGCCGAACAGCCCACGTCGATCAGCCCGATCGCGTCCGCGCCCACCCGGCGTGCCGCCTCGGCCACGGCCGGGTACAGCACCGCGCAGCGGCCGGTCTCGTCGGGCCGCGTCCGCCGGCGCCGGACGGCGACGGCCACGACCGAGTCGGCCTGGCGCAGCAGCGTGTCGATCGCCGCGTCGGCGGCGGCGTCACCGTCTTCGGCCGCATAGGCCGCGGCGAGCGCCGGGGCGCGTCCGGCGAGGGCGAGGTCGTGCAGCGCGGCGAGGATCAGCGCGGGCTGCCGCCTGCGTGCCGGCGCCGTCCCGATCGCCTGCAGCGCCTCGGCGGACTCGCTCAGCGCGACGGCGACGCGCTCGTACAGCGGCGAGATCCCGGCGGCGTCGACCTCGCCGAAGCGTCGGTACGCGTGAGCGAGCGTGCGGGCCGTGCCCACGGGTGCGCCTCCTGCGGTCGGCTGTGCCGGCCCCGGCGATTGTAGCCGGGGAGGGCGGAGCCGACCGCGGCTGGGACGGCCGGCGGACGGCTCTCTGCACCGACGGCGCGGTCCCGGGCGGCTCTCTCTCGATCGACCTTCAGGCGAGGCCGACCGGCGGCGGACCGGCCGCACCCGCACCGGTCACTGGGCGCCGCTCCAAGAGCCGCCCGACGCCGCCTCGACGGCGAGGGAACTCGTCGACGGCCTGGAACGGGGGGTGAGGCAGCGGGTGTTGAGCACGGCGGTGCCGGCCGGGTAGGGCTGACGCGTGGTGACGTCCGTGCCGTCGACGGTGATCGCGAAGTGGCCGCCGCGGTCGTGGTCCGGCAGGGCCGCGAAGAGGCTCGGGGAGTCGAAGCGGGGTGCGCAGATCCAGTCGACCACGCCCTCGGAGGAGACGAGGGCCGCGGTCTGGAGGTCGCCGACCATGCCGTGGTCGGCGATGGGTGGACAGCGGCGCATGGCAATCCCTTCCGGGCCCGGCCGCGTCGGCAGGCGGCCCTGCGGCCATCTGCACGGCCATGCGCGCAGCGTGGGCCGACGCGGTGGGCCGGTGCCGCCGGAGCCTCAACGCACCGTCGGCTCGGAGCGGTACGTGGCCAGCGCCCAGATGACGAAGACGTCGATGGCCATCATGACCACCGACCACACCGGCGCGTACGGCAGGAAGAGGAACTGCGCGATCAGGCTGAGCGACGCGAGAGCGATGCCCGCCGCCCGTGCCCACGCCGCGCCGGAGAGGATGCCGCCGCCGACGAGCGCCACGATGACGCCGAGGATCAGCAGGATCCAGCCCCAGCCGGTGAGGTTGATCTCGTAGACGTAGCTGCCGATCCGGGCGTAGACGTCGTCCTCGGCGATGGCGGCGATGCCCTGGAAGACGGCCAGGACGCCGTTGAGGAACAGCAGGACGCCCGCGAAGGTGGCGCCGCCCGCGGCCCAGGAACCGCCGGTGGCCGCCGGTCCGTGGCTGCCCGTCGGCGGTCCGGTGCGTGGCTGTGTCGTCATGGGGGACACTCCGTTCTCGGGGGCGGACCGTGCCGTTCCGGCCGTCCGCACCGGTCACCTTCGACCCTCGGGCTCGCGCGGCGATGCGGCCACGGGGGCTACGCCGTCCGAGTGAAGTGTCAGGAGGGCGTCCGGAGCCGTCGGTGTCGAGGACGGGGAAGCGGGGGGTCTCGGCGTGCGACGGGCGGGCGGTGGCTCTTCACTGAGGTGGCAGCGATCGCACAGCAGGCGGAGGCGGCATGGCGGGACGGGTGGGCCACGGCGCGGTGTCCGGCGCCGTGCGCCGATGGGCCCCGTCTGCCGAGGCCGGAACCGGGCCGCGGTGCTGACGAGGGGATGGTCCACCATGTCCGGTGCCGGCCGGGCGGCCACTGCGCCGCTCCTGGTGGCCGCGGCGGCCACGGGCTACTTCCTGCTCCCCCTCGACCGGCTGGGCCATGGCCGTCCGGTGCTGAGCTGGACGCTGTTCTGCGGGGCGCTGGCGGTCATCGCCGCGCTGATCGTGCGGCAGATCCGTGACGTCCTGCTCGACAGGCCCGGCACCCGCTCCGGACTCGTCATCGCCGTCCTGCTGTCCCTGTCGGTGCTGGTCTTCGCCGCCGGGTACTTCGTCCTCGCCCGCCGCCCGGGCGCGTTCACGGGTCTGGAGACACGTGTGGACGCCCTGTACTTCACCCTGGTGACGCTGGCGACCATCGGCTACGGCGACATCACCCCGCGCGGGCAGGCGGCGCGTGGGACGGTCGTCGTGCAGATCCTGTACAGCTTCGTCTTCCTCACCGCCGCGGCGACCGCGCTGAGCCGCCGGGTGCGGCGGCTGACGCAGGCCCGGCTGAGCGGCCGCACGCGTCATTGACCTCCGTCGGCCGCGCCGGCGCCCCGCGGTGCACTGCGGCGCGGACCCCCGGACGACCGCTGCCCCCGAGCCCGCCCGGACGGCGTACGTCACCAGGTCTCCGACTCCGTCGACGACAGGGACGGCCGCGTCGCGCCGCCGCGCAGCTTCAGTGCCAGAAGCGGGAGCAGGAGGACGGAGAGCGTCGCCGCGCCGACCAGCGCGGCGGCCTCGTCGGTGCCGAGGGCCTTCTGGTCGACGCCGATGGTCGTGTTCGCCGCGACGAGCGGCAGGCAGGTGGAGGAGAAGAGGGCGAGCCGCGGGCCGGCCGCGGGGTCCGGGCCCGTGCGGCGCCGGTACCCACACGGGCCCGCCCCGCCGTGGAACCAGGCCGGCGGGAACTGCGCGGCGATCGGTCTGCCCGCCACCGCGGCGCCGGCCGGTTCGCGGTCCGGCAACGGCAAGGGCTGGGGTGTCTCGTTCATCGCGGCCGACCGTACGGCGCCCCCGTGGATCGCCTCGGGCGATCCCCGCCGGCCCCGGACCCGGGCCGGGGGGACTGTCCGTCCCGGGCCCGAGCGGCTCGAAGAACGTACGGGGTCACGTTTCCGCCGACCGCCGAGTCGACTGCCCGGGTGCGCCGGCCCGTTGGAGTTCCTCCAGCCGGGCCGCCATGTACGCGCGCGCGGGTTTGCCGCTCGCCGTGCGGACGACGGCGCTGTGCGGCACTTGCAGGACGGTCTCCGGGGCCACGGTGAAGTCCGCGGCGATGCGGGCCGCGAGGCGGTCGGCGTCGATGTGCCGGCCGCGCTCCGCCACCACCACGACGGCGAACGACGCGCCGTGGGGCAGGACGACGCACTCCGCGACGCCCGGCTCGGCCGCCGCGACCTGTTCCACGTCCTCGGCGAAGACGTTCGTGCCGTTGACCGATACCCGGTCGGAGCGCCGGCCGTCGACGTGGAGCAGGCCCGCGTCCAGGTGGCCCAGGTCGCCGGTGTCGAACCAGGTCGTGCGGTGGTCGGTGGCGCCGTCGTAGCCGTTGAACAGGGAGTCCCCGCGCAGCTGTACGCGGCCCGTCTCGGCCTCGGCGCAGTCGCGCCCCGCCTCGTCCACGACGCGCAGGCCGAGGCCGGGCACCGGGGTGCCGAGGCATGCGGTGGCGACCGCGCCCCGGGTGCGGAAGGCGCTGCCGGGGTCCGTGAGGCGGTGGTGGGTGGCCATCAGGACCGCTTCCGCGAGGCCGTAGCAGAACACCAGCGCCGACGGGTCGAAGCCCCAAGGAGTGGTGGCGTCGAGGAACGTGCGCACCGATTCCCGGCGGATGGGCTCCGCCCCGCAGAAGACGGTGCTCCAGGTCCGGAACAGGCCCGGGTCGAGTTCC
The DNA here is from genome assembly GCF_040611575.1 of Streptomyces sp. NPDC006610. Taxonomy (NCBI): domain Bacteria; kingdom Bacillati; phylum Actinomycetota; class Actinomycetes; order Kitasatosporales; family Streptomycetaceae; genus Streptomyces; species Streptomyces sp. NPDC006610. Next base: position 56,721 of record NZ_JBEXOP010000030.1, on the reverse strand, counting down.
CCCCGCGCCGCCGCCTCCGCGATCCGCGCCGCCAGGTACCGCAGCATGAAGTCGGGGAGGGCGCTGTGCACGCACGGGGCGTCCCGCACCAGGCGCAGGGCCGCCAGAGGCCTGCGCAGGAACGCCCCCGGCTCCTCCAGGACCAGATCGGCGCCCTGTACGAGCGCGGTCAGTACGCCGATCAGGCCCATGTCGTGGTGGAGCGGCAGCGCGATGATGCCGGCGTGGCCCGGCCGCATGCCGGAGACGCCGCTGATCGCCCCGATGTTGGCGAGGACCGCGCGGTGGCTGAGCGGGATGGGGCGGGGCATGCCGGTGGAGCCGCTCGTGTACTGGACGAACGCGAGGTCCTCCGGATGCCCCGGCGCCGGGCCGGACGGCGTCGACAGGACCGGTTCCAGGGTGAGTTCGCGCAGGCCGGGACCGGAGATGCGGAAGGCGTGACGTGTGCCCTGCTGCCGGGACACCGCGGCGAGGTACTGCTCGACCACCGCTCCGGGCACGCGGGGCTTGACCGACACCGGGACCGCGCCCAGGTGCATCAGCCCCAGCAGCGCCAGGAGGCTCTCGCGGGTGCTGCCGATGCGGAGCATCACCCGGTCGCGGGGGCGTACGCCCTGCTCGGCGAAGCCGCCGGCCGCCGCCGCGACCTGCTCGGCGAACTCGGGATACGTGAGGGTCTCCCGCCGGGCGGAGGTGCCGAAGGTGACGGTCGCGCCCGTGCGGTGGGCCTGGGCGGCGAGCCGCCCGGGGAGGGTGTCCGCGGCCGTGTCCACGGTGTGCGCCGTCACGCCGTGCTCCCGGAGCCGCCGCCGTCGAACATCGAGTCCAGGTCGACGCGGTGGACGCGCTTGGTGAGCCGGTCGACGAGGCCGAGGCGGACCCTGCCCCTGGCCGCCTTGGTGCCGTCGGGGAGTTCGACGTCCTGGGCGAGGGTGAAGCTGTAGGCCGTCCGGTCCGCGAGGGAGGTGCGCACGACCAGGCGGCCGACCGGGTCCCAGTCGACCGCGTGCAGGTAGTCCAGTTGGAGCTGGAGCACCACGGCGACCACGGTGTCCTCGCGCGCGTCGACGCCGTGGGCGAGCCCCCACTCCCAGCGGCCGGTTTCCAGGAGTTGGGGGTACACGCTGTTGTTCAGGTGCCCGGCCCAGTCGAAGTCGTTGGGGCGCAGGGCGACTTCGCAGGTGTGTTCCAGCACCGGCGGTGGTGTGGCGGTGGTCATGAAGGGTTGCCTCCGCTCGTCGTCCCGATCGTCGTCGTCCCGTGCGCGGTCGCAGCCTGCGCCGTCGTCGCGTGGGGCTCGGCCAGGAGGACGACCACCGCGCCGGCCATGCCGCCGCTGTGGCTGATCGACAGCTCCGCCGCGATGTTCCGTTCCCGGCACCAGCGGCCGACGTCCCCGTGCAGCCGGAGCCGGGGCTGCCCGGCGGGGCCGTGGCCGACCTCGATCTCCGGGAAGGAGCACGCAGGCGCCCCGCCCATGGAGCTGAGCGCCTTGATGAAGGCCTCCTTGGCCGACAGCAGCCCCGTCAGGGACGCGTCCGGGTCGGGACGCGAGCGGCAGTGCGCCCGTTCCCCGGCGGTGAACACCGCACCGCTATCCCGCAAGTGCGGCCGGCGCGCCAGCTCCGCGACGCACTGCAGATCGAATCCGGTCGACATCGTTCGTGCGGAGGCTGGCGAAGTAGGCACGCTTCAGGTCCTCGTAGGATCGGGTCTCGATGCCGGTGACTTCCCGCACCAGGGCGAACACGCTGCTCAGCTTGCGCGAGTGCACCGACCCCTCGTGCAGCGCGTCCTCGCCGAGGGCGAACTCGTCCTCGGTCCGGATCCGCTCCCACCAGTTGACGAAGCCCTGACGCTCGGTCTGGGCCTCGCGCGCCGAGCCGAACGTCTCGCCGCCGTCGGGGCGGATCCAGGTGTACGCCATCGACAGGACGTCCTTGACGGGGTAGACCCCGGACTCCACCAGGGCCTTGGCGAAGGAGGCGAAGTACTGCCGGTGCTGCACCTCGTCCTTCATGATCGTGTGGAAGACGTCGTGCACCAGCTCGTCCTCGCTGGTGCGCGCCGCGTGCTGGTACGACACGCAGGCCTCGATCTCCACGCACGCCTGGAGGATGCAGACGCGGGCGTAGTTGTCGGTGGGGAAGGCCCCGCGGTGCTCGACGACCTCCTCCGTGTCGATGGCGTCGATGCCCGCCATCTCCATCAGGCGCCCGAAGGAGACCTCGTGGTGGGCCTCCTCCTCCAGCCAGTAGCGGGCCGACCAGGCGGCGGCGATGTGCAGGACGTCACTGCCCAGCGGGTTGGACTCGCGGATCTCGTTGGCCAGCTTGACGCCGTCCACGGCGAGCCGGATGCCGGCCGGCTGGGTGGTCAGCTCGGCGCGGGCGGCGTGCCACAGGGCGGCTTTGTCGCTCTCGCCCGGACGCGTCAGGCGGCGGCCGTCGAACAGCTCGTCGGACGACCAGCGGCGCTGCTCGTGGTAGCTCTGCTGGACGCGCAGCACGTCGGTGATGGTGGCCCCGGAGCGGAGCTCCTTGACGATGTCGGTCATGATCAGCATGTGTCTCGCCTTCCGGCCGGGAGGGGCGGGGGAGTCGTCCGTTCAGGAGGAGCTGGGCGCGAGCTGCTTGGCGAGGGCCTGGAGGACGTCCTCCGCGGTGTGGTCGAGGGTCATCGTCGGCAGTTCGACGTCCTCGTCGAAGCCGGTGTCCGCGAGCGCGCCCGCGAACGCGTCCAGCAGGTCGATGGAGTTGATCGCGCTCGGCGAGGCGACGAGGACCGCCGACAGCGGCTGCCCGGCGAACACCTCCGCCTGCGTCAGACCGAGACGCCGTGCGACATGCTGCTTGAGGTCGGTGAGCAAGGTGTCTCCCTGTGCGTGTCGGGCTGGAGGGTGTGTCCGGGCCGCGGCTACTGGACCGTCGCCGCTGACCATTCCGGCGACCGGCCGAGCGACGTGAGGACGAGGTCGAGGGAGCTGGCGCCGGGCGTCGTGGGAAGGGCGGGACGGAAGAGGGGGTCGGGCACCAGCCGGCGTTCGTCGTCCGGCACGCGCAGGGCGAACGCGACGGCGGCGTCGGCGACTTCCTCGTCGAGGTCCAGGGGCAGGCCGAGGGTGCGGGCCACGTCCCAGCCGTGGACGACATAGTCCAGGAAGTGGAACCCGATCGCGACCGAGGCGGGGAACCGCCGGGCGGTGCTGATCTCCGGGAGGGCGAACTCCCGGGTGAGCACGCCGTGCTGGGCGAAGGCGTCGATGGCGGTCCAGGCCGCGGCCCGGTACGTCGTCGACGGGTCCTCGCCGAGCGCGGCCGGATGCCAGGCGGTCGGGTCGTCGCCGCTCCCGGCCGCGGCCGCCGCGAACCCGTGGTGCTGGCCCGCCATGTGGGACACGAGCTGGTGGAGTGTCCAGCCGGTGCACGGAGTCGGCAGGTCCCAGTCCCCGGGGCCGGCCTGCTGCACGAGGCGTACGGTCTCCAGCACAGCCGTCCGGTCGAGCTTCCGGATATCCATGCGGGCCCTTTCGCGAGTGATGGTCCGAGCCGGGACATTAGCACGACCGTGCGTTTAGTTTTAAGGGTGTGGCTCGAAAAGAAGGGCCCGGCCGCTGTCGGCGGCCGGGCCCTCGGTCGTCGATCGCCAGGTCAGAGGCGTTCGGCCGGCTCCGCCGCCCGGGACTCGATGAAGTCGGCCAGCCGCCGCACGCCCTCCGCGATCTGATCGGCGGTCAGCGCGCTGCAGGACAGCCGCAGACGCCGCTCACCGCCGCCGTCCGGGTAGAAGTCGCTCATCGGCGTCCACAGCACACCGAAGGCGCGGGCGGAGTCCTCCAGGGCCTTGGCGTCGGCGACGAACGGGACGTCGACGACGAGGAAGAAGCCTCCCGTGGGCTCGTTCCAGCTCAGGCCCAGCTCACGGCGCCGCTCCGGCGGGAAGTGACGCTCCAGCTCGCTCAGCAGGGTGGCCAGGTTGGTGGCGTAGTGGGCGATGGCCCCGGCGTTGGCCTCGCGCAGCCGGCAGTCGCACTCCACGAGCAGTCCGCCGATGACGGCCTGGGCGACGGCCGAGGTGTTGACCGTCGTCATGCTCTTGATCTTGGAGAGCTCGTCGGCGAGCAGCGAACGCCGTCCGGCCGGGCCGACGACCTCCTGGTCGGCGACGACGTAGCCGACGCGCGCGCCGGGCAGCGCGGTCTTGGCGAACGAGCCCAGGTGCAGCACCCGTCGCTCGCGGTCCAGCGACTTCAGCGTGGGGCGTGCGGAGCCGGCCCGGACGAAGAACCCGTAGGGATCGTCCTCCAGGACGAGCAGATCCTCCTCCGCCGCGACCTCCAGCAGCCGCTGCCGCGCGGCGACGCTCATGCTGGTGCCCGACGGGTTGGCGAAGTCCGGGACCACGTACAGCGCGCGCGGCCGCCTGCCCGCCCGGCGCAGCCCGCGCGCGGCGGCCAGGAAGGCCTCGGGGTCGGGGCCGTCGGCGCCCTCCGGCACCGGGTGGGTCGCGATGTCGAGCAGCCGGGCGGCGCCGGTGATGCCGACGTAGCAGGGGGAGCTGACCAGGAGCGTGTCCTCGGGGCCGGCGAACAGCGCCCGCAGGGTGAGCAGCATGGCTTCCTGGCAGCCGGTCGTCACGACGATCGACTCCGGCGGCACGTGGATCTGCTCGTCGTTGGCCAGGGTGCGGGCGATCAGCTCGTGGATGATGCCGTTGGTGCGCCCGTACTGGAAGAGGTGGGTGCGGACCCGGTCCTTCGACCAGCCGCGCGCGTGTTCCAGGTGGTCGGTGTACGAGCGCAGGTGGCGGGCGAGGTCGTCGGTCTCGAACGCGCCCTCGGACGGCCTGCCGGGCGCGAAGGACAGGGCTTCGGGGAAGCGGGCGACGACCTCGTTGAGGAAGTTCATCGCGTCGAGCACCGGGTCGGTGAGCGAGGCGTGCAGGTCCTGGAGGGCGAGCGCCGGGATGGCGGTGGTGTCCGTCACGGCTCAGCCCTTCGTGGCGGCGTCGGCGAAGGCGGTGCGCAGGTGGGCGGCGGCCTGCTCCACGGCCCGGCGGGCCGCGTCCAGCGTGCCGGACATGGTGAAGAAGCCGTGCGCCATGCCCGGGTAGCGGGTCGACTCGGCGGGCACCCCGCTCTCCCGCAGCCGCCGGGCGTAGCTCTCGCCCTCGTCGCGCAGCGGGTCGTACTCGGCGGTGATCACCAGCGCGGGCGGCAGCCCGGAGTGGTCGGGGGCGCGCAGCGGGGAGGCGAGGGGGTGGGCGCCGTCCTCGGGGGCGGCGAGGTAGTTGTCCCAGTACCAGTGCACCGACTTGTCGTTGAAGAGCAGCGGGTCGGTGTTCTCCCGCCGTGACGGGGTGTCCGCCAGGTAGTCGGTGTTCGGGTAGACGAGCAGCTGGGTCAGGATGCCGGGGCCGCCCGCGTCACGGGCCATGAGCGTCACGGCCGCGGCGAGGTTGCCACCGGCGCTGTCGCCGGCGACGGCCAGCCGGCTCGCGTCCCCGCCGAACTCCGCGGCGTGCTCGGCGGCCCACCGGACGCCCGCGAAGCAGTCCTCGGGAGCGGCGGGGAACTTGTGCTCGGGCGCCAGGCGGTAGCCGACGGCGACGGTGAGACAGCCGACGGAGTTGGCGAGGCTGCGGCAGAGTGCGTCGCCGGTGTCCAGGGAGCCCAGGGTCCAGCCGCCGCCGAAGAAGTAGACGAGCACGGGCAACGGCCCCTGGCCCGCCGGACGGTAGACGCGCACCGGCAGCGGGCCGCCGGGGCCGTCGACGGTGAGGTCCAGCACCTGGTCCACCGGCTCGGGCGTGCCGGCCCCGGCCTGGATGGCGGCGAGGTCGGCGGCTCTCGCCTCCTCCAGCGTCATCGTGTACAGCGGGCGCACGCCCTGCGCCGCGCGACGGTCGTACAGGGTCTGCAACTGCGGATCAAATGGCATGGTGCCTCCGGTCCGGGCCCGCGAGCACTGTGGTCACGGGCGGTTCAAGGGTGTCGGGCAGCAGCGACGGGTCGGTCGCGGCGTCGCGCAGCCGGCTGATGATGCCGTCGGCGGCCCTGCGGTAGCAGGTGAAGTTTCCGTGCAGTACGGATTCGGCGTTGGCCATTTCCAGGAGGGCGACGAGTTCGAAGGCGAGCTGGGCCGAGTCCGTGGCCGGGCGGATCTCGCCCGCCTCCTTGGCCTCGTCGATGGTCTGCTCGACGAGGGTGAACCAGTTGCCGTGCGCGCTCGCCACGGCGTCGTGCACCTTGCCCTGGCGGGCGTCGTACTCCGCCGAGACCGAGTAGAAGAAGCATCCGCCGGGGAAGACGCGCTGTTCCGAGTAGAGGAGCCAGTTGCCGCACAGGCACCGCAGCCGGCCGAGGCCGGCGGGCAGGTCGCGGGCCGGCTGCACGACGCGCTCGATGAAGACCTTGACGGCGGCGCGCACGGTGGCGAGTTGCAGCTCCTCCTTCGACCCGAACAGGGCGAACACCCCGCTCTTGCTGAGGGAGAGCTCGCCCGCGAGGCGGCCGAGCGACAGGCCTTCGAGGCCCTCCACCGACGCGATCCTGACGGCTTTGTGGAGGATCGCCCGCCGGGTCTGGTTGCCGCGTTCGATCCGTCCGTCCGTGCCTGTCCCTGCCAAGGGACACCTCCTAGTCACCTCCCGTCGAGGTCGTCCGCCGTTCTCGGTCGGCCGGATACCGGAGTATGTGGACGACCGTGCGGACATGTGGGAGAGTTCGGTTAGTGTACGCCCGTGCGGTTAGTTGGGAAGCACGGCAGAGCGCGCGAGAGCGAGCGAGAACACGGGGGTGTTCGCAGTGGTGCCGATGGCGCTTCACGAGTACGAGGCGGCCGCGAGGAAGCGGCTGCCGGGTCCGGTGTGGGACTTCCTGGCAGGCGGGAGCGGGACCGAGTCGATGCTGTCGGCCGGCCGCGAGGCCCTCGACCGGCTCCGGCTGCGGCCCCGCTGCCTCGTCGACGTGTCGGACTGCGACCCCGGCGCCTCGGTGCTGGGCGCGGACCTCGCGGCGCCGCTGGGCATCGCGCCCATGGCCTACCACCGGCTCGCCCACCCCGACGGCGAGGTGGCCACCGCGCGCGCCGCCGGCGAGGCGGGCGTGCTGTTCACCGTCAGCATGTTCGCGAGCCGCACCCTGGAGGACATCGCCGCCGAGGCGACGGGGCCCCTGTGGCTCCAGCTCTACTGGCTCAAACGGCGCGAGCCGATGATCGCCCTGGTCCGGCGGGCGGAGGCCGCCGGGTACCGTGCGCTGGTCCTGACGGTCGACGCGCCGAGAGTCGCCCGCCGTCCGCGCGACGCGCGCAACGGCTTCGCGATACCGGAGGGCGTCCGCGCGGTGAACGTCGACCCCTCCGTCATGTCGGCCTCCCACGTCGGCGCTCCGCGGGAGTCCGCCGTCGCACGCCATTCCCGGGAGCAGTTCGACGCCACCATCACCTGGGAGGACCTGGCCTGGCTGCGCGAGCGCACCAGTCTCCCCCTCGTGCTGAAGGGCCTGCTGACCGCGGAGGATGCCGAGCTGGCCGTGAAACACGGGGTCGACGGCATTGTCGTGTCCAATCACGGAGGGCGGCAGCTCGATTTTGCGCAACCTGCGGTGGAAGCGCTCCCGGAAATTTCCGAGATCGTCGCGGGGCGCTGTCCCGTGATCTTGGACGGTGCGGTACGGCACGGCGCCGATATCGCGAAGGCGCTCTGCCTGGGCGCCGATTTCGTTTTTGTGGGGCGTCCCGTTCTGTGGGGACTCGCACATTCCGGAAGCGTCGGCGCGTCCGCCGTCCTCCGGACGCTCACGGAGGAGTTCGAGGAGGTCATGGCCCTTATGGGGGTGCCTCGGGTTCCGCTTTTCGGCCCGTCGGGGGTTACCCGGCGGTGAAATCTCTTTGACCCTCGGGTCACCCCCATTCATCTGTCCCTCGGGAAATGAATGGGGGTATTCGGCATGCTCGAGAACAACTCCGCAGGTCATATGGTGACGTGCAACACTTCATCGCCTTTACTTGCTTACTCGCAGGTAGTGAGCAACGATGAATCTGCTGCCACGGGGTGAGTACGGCGGCAGGACCGTATCGGTTTTTCGATGGGTGGGGATTTCAGTGGGGGAAGCGGTACCGAAAAGGACCGTTTGCAGTGAAGGCGCCTGGATCGACGACATACTGCTCGAGGGGGACAGTCGCAGAACCGCCCTCCACCTGGGCAGGCCCGTGAGCCTGGCGGAGCTGCGCCGGCTCGTCGCCGAGGAGCAGGAACGTCTGCGGGCCGCCGGACTCGTGCCGGGCGGCACGCTCGCCGTGCGGATGCCCCCTTCCCTCGCCTGCATCGTCGCCATGCTCGCCGGGTGGCGCACGGGCGCCCAGGTCGCGCTCCTGGACCACCGGCTGACGACCTACGAGGTCGGCAAGGCCATCGCGCGGCTCACTCCGCAACTGGTCGTCGAACCCGTCGAGGAGGCCACCGGCCGGCTGCGCGGATACTTCGAACTGACCACCCGCATCACCCCCCTGCACGGCGGCCGCCCGGCCGCCTCGCCGCACGCGCTGCTCCAGCTCAGCTCCGGCTCGACCGGCCCCTCCAAGGTGATCGGCCGCACGGTCGGCAGCCTCCTGGAGGAACTCGACCGCTACTCCCGGCTCGACGGCTTCCCCCGCCGGGGCGAACGCACCGTCGTGCTCGCCTCGGTCGTCCACGTCCTCGGCCTGATCGGCGGACTGCTGCACGGACTCGCCTCCGGATCCGAGGTCGTCCTGCCCGGCACCCAGACGGTCGACGGCATCCTCAAGGCCGTCGCGGCCGGCGACGAGCCCACCACCGTCCTCGGCGTCCCCTCGCAGGCGGCGCTCCTCACCGCGCCCCAGACCCCGCCCCGCCTTCCCCAGCTGCGCCGCATGATCGTCGGCGGCGAACTGGTCAGGACGGACGTCTGGGAGCGGTTCACCCGCAACTACCGCGCCGACCTGGGCGTCATGTACGGCATGACCGAGGTCGGCGTCATCGCCACCGACCTCACCGGATCCACCCGCCCCGGCCTGACGCCCGCGCCCGGCATGAGGGTGCGCGTCGACGACGGACAGATCCTGCTCGGCCTGCCGGCCACCCCGTACGTGGGCCCGAGCGACCCGACCCGCTTCGTCGACGGCTGGCTGCGCACCAAGGACGCCGGCAGCATCGACGAGGCCACCGGCCTGCTCACCGTCCACGGCAGGATGGACTCGCAGGTCTCCATCGGCGGCCTCAAGGTCGACCTCGCCGAGGTCGAGGAGGCCCTCACCGCCATGCCCGGGGTCACCGACGCCGTCGTCGTGCAGGGCACCGGCATCGAGGCCTTCGTGACCGTCACGGACCGGGCGGCCTTCGACGGCCTCCCCGCCCGGCTCGCGGCGCGCCTCGCGCCGTACAAGCGCCCCCGCACGCTGCACGACCTGCCCGACATCCCCCGTACCGTCACCGGCAAGCCCGTGCGCAACGCAGAGATCCTGCGCGCCGCCGTGCGGTCCGCCGCCGCGCCGGACGACTCAGGCCGGGGCTCCGGTGACCCGGTGCACCTGAACGCGGACACCGCCCTCGCCTGAACCGCCCGCGGCGTCACCGCACAACGCGACGCCGACGACATGGCGGCCGTCGTCCACCAGGACCGCGCAGGACGCGAGACCGCCGTCGTCGGGCAGCGGGCGCGGAGCCCGGGCGCCCGGACCCGGCGGCCAGCACTCCTCGACCGGCATACGACGGCTCATGCCGCCGCCGCGCAGTCCGCGGCCCAGCGCCTTGCCGACCGCCTCCTTCTGCGTCCACAACCACAGGAAGGCGACGGAGCGTTCCGGCTCGGGCAGCCCGCCGATCCAGGCCGCCTCCGCGGGATGAAGCCACGCCCGGGCCATCGACTCGGCGCGCAGCCGCCGCACCCTCTCGACGTCGACGCCCACCGGAACTCCGCCGGTCAGGGCGATCGCCACCGCTCCCCGCGTGTGGGCCACGCTCACCCGCACACCTGCTCCGGCCCCGCCGAGATACGGGCGGCCGCCGGGTTCGTGCTCCACCCAGACCCCGGACTCCGGGACGCCGAGCATTCCGGCCGCGTTCCGCAGCAGCAGGGCGCGCGCCAGCCGGCGCTCGTTCCCGTCCGTGGTGCACCACAGCACCGTCACCGTGTCCGGGTCCAGACCCGGGCGCCCATCCATGAAGCAGGAGTCAATCAAATGTCCGCTGAAGTCGAGAAGTTCATCATCGAGGCGCTGAAGAACATGAACTACGACGTGTCCGACGTCACCGGCGACACCCCGCTCGGCCCGGCCGGCCTGGACCTCGAGTCGCTCTCGGTCGCCGAGATCGCCATCCAGGTCGAGGACACGTACGGAGTGAAGTTCGAGGAGGACGAGATGGAGACCGTCGCGCTGCTGACCGTCTCCGGTCTCGTCAAGGAGATCGTCGACCGCGCCTCCTCCGCCGCCGCGACCAGGTGACCCCGCGGCCGGCGACGGCCTGACACGCGCGCACCCTCCCGGCCCGGGCGCCCCGGCGCCGGGCCGGAGGGACGCGGAGCCAAGCCGTACGTGAACGGCCGCCCCGCGACCGAGCCGTACCCGAAGGCCGTGCCGGGCGAACCGTGCACCGGGGCCCGACCGGCGCGGCCGGGGACGAGGAGCCGTGACCGGCGCGGCCGTACGAGACAACCGTGACGGCGCAGCCGTACGCGAAGACCAGACACAAGGCCCGAAAGAGGGACCCCGGGAATGAACCCGAAGAACGAGCGCGCGGAACTCGCGGCCGATCAACGGCTGGGCGTGGGCAACGTGCTGACCACACTGATCGAGCGGGGCACCCGCCTCGACACTCCGACCCTGACCTTCGACACCGAGGTGGACGGCCACCCGGCCTGGCAGGCCCTGACCCTGGCGCAGCTCGGCGAGCGCGTCGCCGCCCGGGCCTCGGTGCTGCACTCCCTCGGGGTCCGGCCCCGCGACGCGGTCGCCGTCTGGGTGACGGACGGCGCCGACCAGGTCCTCGGCTACCTGGCGCTGGTCCGCCTGGGCGCGATCCCCGCGCTAGTCAACGGCAGGGTGCCCGCCGAGCAGGCGGCCGAGTACATCAGGCGGCTGCGTGCCGTCGGGGTCGTCGCCGACGTGCCGCACTGGGACGCGCTGTCCTCGGCCGGCAACACCACGCCGCTGCTCGCGCACCCCGCCGACCTCGGCAAGGGCGACCCCGACGAGGCCCCCAGGCCCTACCGGCACCACGGCAACGAGCCCGTGGTCATCACCCACTCCTCCGGGACGACCGGCCTGCCCAAGGCCGTGATCCACTCCCACCACAGTCTGTTCGCGGCCATCCGCCACCGGCTCTCGCTGCCCAAGGGCCAGGGCCTGGACCGCATGCTGGGCGCCCTGCCCTCGGCGCACGCGGCCACGGTCATCGCCGTCAACCTCGCCCTGACCAACCGGGCACAGCTGGCCGTGATGTCCCGGCAGACCGGGTCCGCGGTGCTCGACGCCATCGAGTCCTGGCAGCCGGCCAGCGTCCTCGGCTTCGCCGCCACCTGGTCCGAGCTCGCGGGCGAGGACCTGTCCCGCCGTGCCATGGACTCGGTGCGCACCTGGTGGAACACCGGGGACTGCGCGCACGAGGCGCACATCCGCAAGCTCATCGCCACCGGCACGCGCGAGTCCGTCACCGCGCAGGGACGGGTGCAAACCCGCGGCTCGTTCTTCGTGGACGGCCTCGGCTCCTCGGAGATGGGGCACTCCCAGTTCCACATCACCCACACCCCCGACACCAGCCGCTACGGCCGCTGCATCGGCAAGCCGCACGCCTTCTCCGACGTGGCGGTCGTCGACGACGAGGGCGAGCGGCTCGGCGTCGGCGAGGTCGGCCAGCTCGCCATCAGCGCGCCCACGCTGTCGCTGGGCTACTGGAACGACTCGGTGACCACCTACCGCACCCGCCGGGACGGCTACTTCCTCACCGGGGACCTCGTCTACCGCGACGAGGACGGCTACTACTACCACGTCGACCGTGCCGTGGACGCGGTGGACCTCGGCGACGGCCACCGCCTCTACACCATGCTCTGCGAGGAGCGGGTGCTGGCGGACTGCGCCGACGTGCTGGAGTGCACCGTCGTCGCCGTGCCGAGCGAGGGCCGGGTCGTCACGTCGGTGCTGCTGATGCTGGACCCGGAGGCCGACCCGGAGGCCGACCGCACGGCGCAGGTGCTCGCCGCGCTGGATCCGCGGGTGGCCGAGACCGTCGACCGCGTGGTCGTCGTCAGCCCGGACCGCATCCCGCTCGGCGCCACCGGCAAGGTGCGCAAGTTCCTGCTGCGCCAGCGGTTCCTCGACGGCGAACTGCTCGGCCGGGAGTCCTCCGCGAAGCAGGTGGCCGCATGACCGCCGCGCTTCCCGGCGCCGTCATCACCGGCCTCGGCACCTTCACCCCGCTCGGCCGCGGCGCCGCCGACACCTTCGACGCCCTGTGCCACGGCAAGTCGGGCCTGCGGCGACCGCCGGAGGGACATCTGCTCGACGGCACCGTGGGCACCGCCGGCATCGCCCCGGACATCGAGGCGCGGGAGGTGCTGCCGCCCAGCGAGGGCCGGCTCGTCGACCGCTTCGCCCTGATGGCGCTGGCCGCCGCCGACGACGCCCTCGCCGACGCGGGGCTCGTGGTGGGCGAGAACGCCGACCCGGAGCGGGTCGCGGTCGTCGTCTCCAGCGGCGCCGGCGGCCTGACCACGTACGAGGCACAGGCCCACGAGCGGGTCGGGCGCGGCCCGACGGCGGTCAGCCCCTACCTGCTGCCCGGCATGCTGCCGAACATGGCGGCCGCCCGCATCGCCATCAAGCACGGCATCCGGGGCTGGAGTTCGGCCGTCTCCACGGCCTGCGCCGCCGGCGCCCACGCCGTGGCGGAGGCCGCCCGGCTGATCCGGTACGGCGAGGCCGACGTAGTCGTCTGCGGCGGAGCCGAGGCCCCGCTCAACGCGACGTCCGCGCTGGCGTTCGCGCACGCCCGGGCGCTGGCCAGCGGCTGGGACGACGACCCCGAGGCGGCCAGCCGCCCCTTCGACCGCCGCCGCAACGGCTTCGTCCTCGCGGAGGGCGCCGGGGTGCTGGTGATCGAGCGCGCCGACCACGCGGACGCCCGCGGCGCGGCGGGCTACGCCGACCTCCTCGGCTGGGGCTCCACCACCGACGCCTTCAAGCCGACCGCGCCGCGCCCGGACGGCGAGGGCGCCGCGCAGGCCATGCGCGGGGCGCTGCGGACCGGCGGGCTGACGCCCGACGACGTCGGCTACATCAACGCCCACGGCACGGCCACCAAGCTGGGCGACGTCGCCGAGACGAGGGCCGTGCACGCCGTGTTCGGGGACCGCTCCCCGGCCGTCAGCAGCACCAAGTCGATGACCGGCCATCTGCTCGGCGGCTCCGGCGCCGTGGAAGCGGCCGTCTGCGCCCTCGCCATCGCGCGCGGCGCGCTGCCGCCCACCCACAACCTCACCGACGTCGACCCGGCCTGCGACCTCGACCACGTGCGGGGCGAGGCCCGGCGCGTGCCCGTCCAGGCTGCCATCTCCAACTCGTTCGCCTTCGGCGGCCACAACGTCAGCCTGCTCTTCGGCACGGCCAGCACCCGCAGCAAGCGACACCACGAGGGAGACCACAAGTGAACATCGGAGCCGTGGACCACGTCGAGTTCCACGTCGGCGACGCCCAGCAGTCCGCGTTCTACCTCTGCACCGCGTTCGGCTTCCGGCTGCGCGGCCAGGCCGGCCCCGAGACGGGCCGGCCGGACAGCCGCTCCCTGCTGCTGAGCCAGGGCGGCATCGACATCGTGCTCACGTCCGGGCTGACCCCCGACCACCCGGCGGCGGCGTACGTGTCCCAGCACGGCGACGGCGTGGCCACCATCGCCTTCGAGGTCACCGACGCCGTCGAGGCGTTCGAGACGGCCGTCGAGCGGGGGGCGACCCCGGTGGAGCGGCCCGTCGTGCACAGCCGCGGCGGAGCCGAGGTCGTCACCGCCTCCGTGCTCGGCTTCGGAGACGTCGCGCACCGTTTCGTGCAGCGCGCCGGCGACCGCGCCGACTTCCTGCCCGGGACGATGGACATCTTCGCCGCCGACCCCGACGAGAGCGAGCAGCTGCTCCACACCGTCGACCACGCGGCGATCTGCCTGCCCGCCGGAGACCTGCGGTCGACGGTCGCCTTCTACGAGAAGGTCTTCGGCTTCAGCCAGATCTTCGAGGAGTTCATCGAGGTCGGCGAGCAGGCCATGGACTCCAAGGTGGTGCAGAGCCCGTCCGGCAAGGTCACCTTCACGCTCATCGAGCCCGTGACCGACCGCAAGCCCGGCCAGATCGACGCCTTCCTGGCCCGCCACGGCGGTGCCGGCGTGCAGCACCTCGCCCTGCTCACCGACGACATCGTCACCGCCGTCCCGGCGATGGAGGCCCGCGGCGTCACGTTCCTGGACACGCCCGGCGCCTACTACGACGAGCTGACCGAGCGCATGGGCGAGCCCGACCTGCGCGTCGACGACCTGCGCCGCACCAACGTCCTGGTCGACCAGGACCACTGGGGGCAGGTCTTCCAGATCTTCACCCAGTCCATGCACGTACGGAAGACCTTCTTCTGGGAGGTCATCGACCGGCACGGCGCCCGCACCTTCGGCAGCGGCAACATCAAGGCCCTCTACGAGGCCGTGGCCCGCGAGAAGGCGCCGGCCTGACGCCGCGGCCGGCGTCCTTCGTGCCTGCACCTCTCCACCGTCCGCAACCGCAGCACTCGAGGAAGACCATGACTGATCAGGACACCGCACCGTTCACGCTGACCGAGCAGGAGCGCGCGCTCCTGCCCACCGACGAGGAAGTCCACTTCTACGCCGAGCACGGCTGGTACCTGTCCAAGAAGATCTTCACCGACGATGAGGTCGACCTCCTGGAGTCGGCCAGCGAGCGCTTCTACGCGGGACACCGCGACCGCACCCTGCCGGTGCGCCCGCCCAAGCTCGCCTACTGGGAGCCCGGGCACGGCCCCGTGCAGCGGCACAACGACTACATCCACTACGAGGACGACACGATCGGCCGCATCCTGCGCAAGCCGCTGCTCGGCGCGGTGGCCGCCCGGCTCGCCGAGGCCGAGGAGATACGGGTCTTCCAGTCCACCCTGATCTACAAGCCGCCGGTCGCCGGTGAGCAGTCCAACATCGTGCCCTGGCACTTCGACCGGCACTACTGGGCCACCTCCACCTCCGAGCGGATGCTGACCGCGTTCATCCCCTTCCACGACTGCGGCGAGGAGATGGGCACGATCACGATGGTGGACGGCAGCCACCGGTGGAAGGAGACGGCCGCCAACGACGAGACGTCCCTGCACTTCGCCGAGCGCGACCGCAGCGAACTCGACCAGATGCTGGACGAGAACGCCGCGTACAACGGCGTCGAGGTGCGCAAGGTCCCGATGATGATCCCGAAGGGCCACGTCAGCTTCCACCACTGCCGCACGTACCACGGCAGCGGCGCCAACGTGAGCGACCGCCCGCGCCGTGCGATCTCCTTCCACCTCCAGGACGGCGAGAACCGCTACCGTCCCTTCCGCCGCTCCGACGGCACGGACGTCACCTACAACCACGACGTCGTGGTGCGCAAGACGCCCGAGGGGACGCCGGACTACAGCGACCCCGAGTTCCTCCCCGTGCTGTGGCGCAGCCGCTGATGCGCAGTGCCGCGGTGGTCGGAACCGGGCTGATCGGCACGTCGATCGCGCTGGCCCTGCGGGCCCGGGGCATCACCCCCCACCTCCTCGACGCCGACCCGGACGCCGCGCGGACCGCGGCCGACCTGGGCGCCGGCGTGGTGGGGGCGCCCCGCGCACCGGTCGACCTGGCCGTCATCGCCGTACCGCCGCAGCATGTCGCCGCGTGCCTGCACGAGCAGCAGGCGCGAGGGCTGGCCCAGGACTTCACCGACGTGTCGAGCGTGAAGGTGCGGCCGCTGGAGGAGGCGGCGCGGCTGGGCTGCGACCTGACCCGGTTCGTGGGCGGCCACCCGATGGCGGGCCGGGAGCAGTCCGGCCCGCTCGCGGCGCGGGCCGACCTCTTCCGGGGCAGGCCCTGGGTGCTCACCCCGGCCGGCAGCGCCGGCGACCGGGCCGTGGTCCGGGCGCGTGAACTCGCCGAACTGTGCGGGGCACGGCCCGTCGTCATGGAACCCGACCAGCACGACCGGGCGGTGGCCCTGGTCTCGCACACCCCGCACCTGGTCGCGAGCCTCCTCGCGGCCCGGCTGCTGCACGGCGACGAGTCCCATCTGCGGCTGGCCGGCCAGGGGTTGCGGGACGCCACCCGGATCGCCGCGGGCGACGCCGACCTGTGGACCGACATCCTCAGCTCGAACGCGTCGGCGGTCGCGGAGGTGCTGACGGAGCTGGTCCTCGAACTGGACGCGGCCGTGGACGCCCTGCGGGAACTGGCGAAGGCCCCGTCGGAACCCGGCACCGCCGGGGCCCACCTCAACGACGCCCTGGCCCGCGGGGTACGGGGGCGCGGCCTGATCCAGGAGCGCGCTGCCGGCGGCCTGAGCCTGACCGGTGTGGCCGTGGGGGCATGAGACGGGTCCGGGGCGCCGGTGCGCCGTCGGTCCGGTCCACGGCGGCGGCGGGCGACCGCGGCCGCACCGGTCCCCGTCGCCCCGCCCTCCGCGCCCCCGCCCGCCGGCGGCGCGCGCTTCGGATCGCGCCGGTCCCGGGTCGGCACCCGCAACCGGGAGTGCTTTCCGGCCAATTCCCGCAGGGGGCGTCCGGCGCATATGCCGAGGGAAGCCGGACGCAGCGATGTGGATGATTCGTGACAGGCGCGGCGAAACGCGTCCGGTCCTGCTTGCGGACGTCCTCGAGCCGCCGCACGGCGCCGGGCGAGAGGGCGCCCGCCGGGAGGACGGACGGCTTCCCCGTGCCCTAATCGGTCGGGCCCCTCTTTTAACTGAACGCACGATCGTTTAGTTTTACGGGGCGGGTGCGGCCGCTGCGGACGGGCGACGGCGGCGCATCAGACGAAGGGACCACCTCGCATGACGACCGCCTCACCCCACTCGTCGGACACCGGTCCGGCCAGAACCAAGCAGCCGGAGGACGCCGGGCAGGCGCAGCAGTCCGCCGCGGCCACGGCCAAGCTCGCCCTCCTCGTCGCCTCGGGCGCCACCTTCCTTGCGGTGCTCGACACCACGGTCGTGAACATCGCCTTCGCGGACCTGCGCGTCAACTTCCCCGACGCCTCGCTGTCCCAGCTGACCTGGGTCGTCACCTCGTACACCGTCGTCTTCGCGGCGCTGCTCGCCGTGGCCGGCCGGGTCGCCGACGTCATCGGCCGCAAGAAGCTGTTCCTGTGGTCCACGGCCGTGTTCATCGTGGCCTCACTGCTGAGCGGGCTCGCGGCGGGCGTGCCGATGCTGATCGCCGCCCGTGCGCTGCAGGGAGTGGGAGCCGCGGGACTCATCCCCTCGGCGCTCGGACTGGTGCTCCAGCACACGCCCCCGGCCCGCCGGCAGGTGGCCGTCGGCGTCTGGGGCGCGGTCGGCAGCATGGCCGCCGCCGTGGGCCCGAGCCTCGGCGGACTGCTGGTGGACGTCTGGGGCTGGCGCAGCGTCTTCCTGATCAACCTGCCGATCGGGCTCGCCATCCTGGCCGGAGCGGCCAGGCTCACCACCGACGCGCCGAGCGGGCGCAGACTGCCCGACCCCGTCGGCACCCTCGCCCTGGCGCTGGGCGTCGGCGGAGTCGTCTTCGGCGTGACCCAGGGCACCGAGTGGGGCTGGGGCAGCGGACGCGTGCTCGGCCTGCTGATCGGCGGCGTCCTGGTGCTCGGGCTGGCCCTGCTGCTCTCCCGGCGGCACGCCGCGCCCGCCCTCGAACTCGACCTGTGGCGCAGCCGTGCCTTCGCGGCCACCAACGCGACCTCGGTGCTCTTCGGCGCGGCGATGTACTCCTATCTGCTCAGCTCCCTGCTGTTCCTCAACGCGGTGTGGGGCTACTCCGAGCTGAAGGCCGGTCTCGCGGTGACGCCGGGCGCCTTCGCCGCCGCGATCGGGGCGACGATCGTGGGGCGCCGGGTCGGTCCGGCCGCCCAGTGGGCCGCCGTCGCCATCGGTTCCGCTCTCTTCGGCGCCTCGTGTGTCGCGATGTACCTCCTCCTCGGCCCGGAGAAGCAGTACGCGGCGGTCTGGCTGCCCCTCGGCATCGTCGCCGGCATCGGCATCGGCGCGGCCCTGACCGCGATCTCCAACGCGGCCACGGCCTCGCTGCCGCCGCAGCGCTTCGCCTCCGGCACGGGTCTGCTCATGACGACCCGGCAGATCGGCGGCGCCCTCGGCATCGCCGTCCTCGCCGCGATCCTCGCGCGGTTCGACGTCCTCGACGACGAGGGCTATCTCCAGGTGTTCCTCGCCTGCGGCATCGGGGCCGTGGCGGCCGCCGTCACGGCGCCCGCGATCCGGTCCCGGTTCGCGCCGAACACGTGACCGTCAGGCCCGGCGGGGGTCGACGGCTCCCGCGACAGTGTGAAGAAGAGAGCACGATGCCCCCCATCGATCGATCCGACCGCACGGTCGCGCGAGCCGAGCACTCCCTGCTCGCGGAACTGCAACCGGTGGTGGAGAGCAACCTCCACCGTCACCTGGCCGTCGCCAAGGAGTGGTTCCCGCACGAGTACATCCCGTGGAGCGAGGGCCGTACGTTCGACGGCCCGCTCGACGGGCAGCCGTGGAGCGACGAGGAGGCCACGCTGCCCGAAGTGGCCCGCACGTCCCTGGTGGTCAATCTCCTGACCGAGGACAACCTGCCCGGCTACCACTTCGCGGTGGCCGAGTTCGGCAAGGACGGCGCGTGGGGCACCTGGGTCGACCGCTGGACCGCGGAGGAGGCCAGGCACGGCACCGCCCTGCGCGACTACCTCCTGGTCACCCGGGCCGTCGACCCCAGGGCCCTGGAACGAGCCCGGATGACGCACATGTCGGGCGGCTACGACCGCCCCGACGGCTTCAGCGCGCTGCACGCCATCGCGTACGCCGCGTTCCAGGAGCTGGCCACGCGCATCTCGCACCGCAACACCGGGCAGGCGAGCACGGATCCGCGCTGTGACGCGCTGCTCGCGCGGATCGCCGCGGACGAGAACCTGCACATGGTCTTCTACCGCAACCTGGTCGAGGCCGCGTTCGAACTCGCGCCCGACACGGCCATGCGGGCGGTCCGGGACGTCGTCGTCGGGTTCGAGATGCCGGGCTCCACGATCAGGGACTTCGGCCGCAAGTCGGCGGAGATCGCCATCGCCGGCATCTACGACCTGCGCCTCCACCACGACAGCGTCGTCATGCCCGTCCTGCGCAAGCTGCGGGTCTTCGAGCGGGACGGCCTCGGCGCGCCGGGGGAGGCGGCACGGGAGGAACTCGCCCGGTTCGTCGCCCAGCTGGACGAGAAGGCGACCTCCTTCACCGACCGCCGCGAGGGCATCAGGGCGGCGCGCGCGAAACGGGAGGCCGCCGCGGCCTGAGCCGGGGCGGCCGGCGGGCACGGCGAAGGGGGCGGCCGGAACTCGGCCGCCCCCTTCGTGGTGGGCGGAACGGGCCGCCGGGGTTCGGGGCCGCCGCACCGCGAGCGTCGGCAGGAGGTCCCGGAGCGGGAGCAGGTGCGGGCCCCGGTCAGGAGCAGGTGGCGCGGGGAGCCTCCTCCTCCGGGAGCGTGTGCCACTTGTCCGGCCGTCCGAGCCACTCGTCCGGGCCGGCGAGCGGCACCACGTCCGTCGTGGCCAGGGGCAGCCGGGGAGCGAGCCGGGCGTTCCACTCGAGAGCCGGCGCCAGCTCGGGCGGCAGCTCGTCCTCCGGGTAGATCGCGTCGGCCGGGCAGGCCTCCACGCAGTTGCCGCAGTCGATGCACTCCTCGGGGTCGATCACGAGGAACGCGCCGGCCTCGCGGAAGCAGGCGACCGGACAGTAGGTGACGCACTCGGCGTACTTGCAGTGCACGCACTGCTCGGTGACGACGTGGGTCATGCGACGCCCTCCCGTCGGGCACCGTGCGCGCCGGCCAGCTCGGGGTGTCCGTCCACGAAGCGGTGCCCGGCGGCGAGACCGGTCCCGTACGCCTCGGCGAGCCCCTCGGCGGTCGCCGCGGCGTAGTCCACGCCCAGCTCCTTGAGATCCCGGTCCGGCTTGACGACGAGGACCCGGGCCCCGTCCAGCCCGGAGCCGTCGACGATCTCCTCGGAGGCGTAGAGGTCGCGGAAGAGCGGGAACGGGTCGGAGCCGATCGCGATCAGCACGTCCACGCCCCGGGCGGCGACCTCACGCGCCGGGCAGGAGCAGGTGTACGAGGCGTCCACGTACGCCTCTCCGTCGACCTCGGCGGGGACCGACCAGGCGTGCAGCATGCGCGTCGAGGCGTAGGCGACGGCGTCGTAGTTCTCCGGAGTCAGGCGCGGCCGGCCGTCGCCGGGCTCGGCGTGCGTGGAGAAGACGACGGGGGCGAGGTTGCGCTCCACCCAGTCGCGGTTCCCGGTGAAGACGTCGCGCAACAGCTGCCGGCCCAGGGCCTTCGCGCCGGGACCCTGTGTGGTCTCGGCGGCGGCAGCGTCGGTGACCTTGCTGGTGGCCAGCAGGAACTCCGGGGCGCCGGGCCGGAACAGTCCTTCGCGCAGGCCGGGGCCGTACTCCGCGATGCTGTCGAGGACGACGGTGCTCATGCCCTTGTCGACGGAGGCCGCGGCGGCGCCCAGCCAGTAGTCCACGCCGACCCCTCGGGCCCGGCCCGTCGCGGCGAGGCCGCCGGAGAGCCCCGAGGACGAGGCCGTGCCGTACACGTCGGCGCGCAGGCCGCGCTCCTCGAAGGCGGACAGCACGCCGTGGCCGTAGACGCCCTTGAGCATGCCGGAGGCGACCGCGACGCCGAGGCGCATCCCGGGCCCGGCGCCGCTTCTGCCTTCCACGTCGGTCATGGCCGGTCCTCCTTCCCGGGCCGCGCCGCGCCGGCCGGCTGCGGGGGCCAGTCCTTCAGGAGTTCGGCGTCGATCACCGCGTTCAGATGGTCCTTGAACCACTGGTTCGGGCCGGGCTGCCGGTCCGCCGCGGTCCGAGGGGGGCGGGGAGCGGGGTGCGAGAGCGTCATGGCGTCCTCCAAGCGGGAGTGCTGACCTTCGCACATTAGCACGACCGTGCGTTTACTTTTCTAGACCCGTACGCAAGACTGCTCCTAAATATGAGCGAACGATCGTGCTAGTATCTCGCTCCGAAACGATCTGGAGGCACTGCCATGGATCCCGCGACGGAGGCCGTGGACCCGGTCCGGAGTGCCGAGGGGGAGCGGTTGTTCGACCTCTTCCGGCGGCCCCAGGGGCGCAGCAGGCCCCGCCCCGACGAGCGGGCGGTCATCGACAGCGCGCGCACCGGCGAGCTGGACGTCGACGGCAGGACGGTCGTCACGTATTCCTGGGGCGACGGCGAGCGCCCGGTGCTGCTCGTGCACGGCTGGGAGTCGCGCGCTTCGCGCTACGCCAAGCTCGTCACCCGGCTCGTCGAACTCGGCCACAGCCCGGTGTCCTTCGACGCGCCGGGACACGGCGAGTCCGAGGGCGACACCACGACCCTCCTCGAGTACCGCGCCGTCATCGACCGACTGCACCGCTCGCACGGGGACTTCGTGGCCGTGGTGGGCCACTCCTTCGGCGTGCTGGCCTCCCTCCTGTCGTTGTCCGGGGGGGTGCGCGGCGAACGGATGGTGGCGATCAGCTCCGTGCCCGACTTCGGCTATCTGGTCGACTCGTTCTGCGCCCACCTGGGACTGGAGCCGCACCGGGAGAACGAGCTGCGCCACCGTCTGGAGCGGGACCTCTACCCCGGCGAGGACATGTGGACCCGCTTCTCCGTCCTCCACCTCGCCTCGCGTCTGCCCGTCCCGCTCCTCGTCGTCCACGACGAGAACGACGAGGCGGTGGGCGCGGAGCAGGCGGAGCGCATCGCCGGGGCCCTCGGCGGACGGGCGCGCCTGGTCGTCACCCGCAGGCTCGGGCACCGGCTGATCCTCGGAGCCCCCCGGGTCGTCGACGAGATCGCCCGGTTCGTCACGGGCGAGGACCCGGCCGCCGGCGAAGCCCCCGACCCAGCCGTCGCACGAGCCCCCGGCCCCGCCGATGCCCAGGCCCCGACGGCCCGCGCCGACGTCCGAGCCCGCGCCGCCGCCCCCGCCGAGCGCAGGAGCGAGGTGGCGGCACGATGAGCGGCCTTCTCGCGGGCAAGCGCGTTCTGGTCACCGGCGTCCTCATGGAGTCCTCGATCGCCTTCCACACCGCCCGGATCGCCCAGGAACAGGGCGCCGAGGTGGTCCTCACCGGATACGGCAGGCTCGGCCTCGTCGAGCGCGTCGCCAGGCGGCTGCCGCGCCCGGCCCCGCTCGTCGAGCTCGACGTCCAGGACCGGGCGCACCTGGAGAGCCTCGCCGACCGGATCCGGGAGCAGGTGGGGGCGCAGGCGCGCCTCGACGGCGTCGTGCACTCCATCGCCTTCGCCCCGCAGGACGCCCTGGGCGGCAACTTCCTGGCCACCGGCTGGGGCTCCGTCGCGACCGCCGTCGAGGTCTCGGCGTACTCCCTCAAGGCGCTCGCCGTGGCGTGCCTGCCGCTCATGGAGGAGCGCGGCGGAGCGATCGTGGGTCTCGACTTCGACGCGAGCACGGCCTGGCCGGCGTACGACTGGATGGGCGTGGCCAAGGCGGCGCTCGAGGCCACCTCCCGCTACGTCGCCCGCGACCTCGGGCCGCGCGGCATCCGCTGCAACCTGGTGGCCGCGGGGCCGGTGAAGACGATGGCGGCCAGGCACATCCCCGGGTTCGAGACGTTCCGGGAGGTCTGGGAGACCCGGGCCCCCCTCGGCTGGGACGTCTCCGACCCGGAACCGGCGGCCCGCGCCGTCGCCGCCCTGCTCTCCGACTGGTTCCCCCGGACGACGGGGGAGATCGTGCACGTGGACGGCGGTGTGCACGCGATCGGCGCGTGACGGCGGCCCGGCGGCCCGCTCGGGTGAACGGGCCGCCGCCGCACGGTCCAGGGCGTGCGGTGCGGCGCGTCAGGGGGCGTCGGGCAGCAGCGCCGGGTCGGTGGCCACCGCGCGCAGGCGGTTGAGCACGGCGGTGGCCGCTTTGTCGTAGCACGTGAAGTCGTTGTGCAGGACGGACTCGGCGTTCGCCATCTCCAGCAGCGCCACCAGCTCGAAGACGAGCTGCGGGACGTCCGCGTCGGCCGCCAGCTCGCCCGCCAGCTGGGCCTCGCGCGCGGTCTGCTCCATGTACGAGACCCAGTTGGCGCGCGCCGAGGCGAGCGTGTCGTGGACCTTGCCCTCGCGGGCGTCGTACTCGGCGGAGACCGAGTAGAAGAAGCAGCCGCCGGGGAAGACCCGCTCGCGGGAGTATGCGAGCCACCCCGTGCACAGGCGCCACAGCCGGCCGATGCCCGCGGGCAGGTCACGGGCCGGCTGGACCACATGCTCCAGATACACGGTGATCGCCGTGCGGATGGTGGCGAGCTGGAGGTCCTCCTTGGAGCCGAACAGCGCGAACACGCCGCTCTTGCTCAGTTTGAGGTCGCTCGCCAGTTGTCCCATGGACAGCGCCGCCAGGCCCTCCACGGAGGCGATGTCCACCGCACGTCTGAGGATCATCTGCCGGGTCTGGTTGCCGCGCGCGATCCGGCCGTCGGCCTGCGTCCCTGCCACGCCCATGTGCACCTACTCTCCTGGCACCGGACTTCTCGGTTCCGTTGAGGCGACAGCAATCATAACCAATGAGCGGACGTTCGTGCGGTTAGCGTGCGCGAAACCGGAACGACTCAGTCCAGCGCGACCGCGCGGGGGTCCGCCCCGTCGGCCGGGCGCGGGTCCTGGGCGATGAAGTCCAGCACGGTCCGTACGACCTCCGGGTCGCCGAGGATCCGGCGGTGACCGAGGCCGTTCGTGACGACCAGCCGCGCCCGGTCGCCGAAGGCCCCGGCCAGCCGGCGGCCCTGCGTCACCCGGATCCGGGTGTCGTCCTCGTCGTGGATCACCAGCATCGGCGAGCGCACGATCCCCGTGACGTCCGTGATGGAGAAGGGCACCTCGGCGGGAGGCAGGTCGGGGAAGAGGTTCGTCCGGATCTCGTCGTGCAGCCGCGCCTTGAGCCGGTCGCGCACCTTGAGCTCGGTGCAGAACTCCTCGACCAGGTAGTCGAAGTCGCAGACGCCGCTGATGGTCACGATCTTCCGCGCCGTCACCCCGTGCTTGAGCCCGTAGAACGACCCCAGCACCCCGAGGGAGTGCGCGATCAGGCACTCGAAGGCGCCGTACCGGTCGTGCAGCGCGGAGACGATGTCGCGGTACTCCAGGATCGTGGTGCCGCGGCCGTTCGCGTCACCGTGCCCCGGCGCGTCGAAGGCGATGACGCTGTGGCCGCGGTCGAGCAGACCCGGGACGAAGGCGGACAGCCGGGAGGCGCGCGACTGCCAGCCGTGGACCAGCAGCACGGGGCGGCTGCCGTCGCCCCAGCGGTAGGTCACCGCGTGCTTGCCGCCGCCGACGTCCACGCGGTCGACCTCGGCCTTCTCGAACAGCTCGCGCTCGGCGGACCGCAGCCCGCTGCGTGCGAGCGGCATGTGGAACAGGGTGAACGCGCCCTTGCCCGCCAGCCGTCCCGACACCAGGGCGGCGGTATTGAGGACGGTGCTCGCGACGGCCTCGGTGGGTTTCATGCTCGAGCTCCTCGGTAGGCATCAGGGGCCTGATATATTAGCACGAACGACCGTGCAGTTTTCAACGGTCCTGACCGCCCGCTTCGACCATCCATCCGCTGTACCTGCCCGCGAGGAGACGCCATGCCGGCCGCCATCTGGTTCGCCCCGTGGAAGCCCGGACCGGCGGACCGTGCCGCTCCGGACGACGAACCGGGCGGCACGGCCGTCGTGAGCGTCACGGACTTCGTCCCGCACCGCCCCTGGACCTCCTTCGGTGTCAACGCCCGCGGCGCCGCCCTGCGCCGGAGCTGGGGCGACGTCGAGGGGGCGGTCGGGCTCTGGCTGTGGAGCGTCCCCGGTCTGCTGCGCCCCCGGTCGGGCTCGGTCTCCGTATGGCGCGACGAGCGGCACCTGCACGCCTTCGTGGCCCGTCACGACCACGTGCGCATCATGCGCGCCTACCGGGACCGCGGTGACCTGCACTCGGCGACCTGGCGGACGGACCGCTTCGACAAGAGGGAGACCCTTGTGGCGGCGCGGTCCCTGATCCGGGAATGGAGCGCGCAGCCCGCCCCCCGGTGAATCCTTCCCCGCGCGGTCCCGACGGCGGCGGGGTCCGGCGCCCGCTCGACGGGGCGCGGGACGAGGCGTGCGGCCGGAGAGGTGCGCACGGCGCGGCGCACGCGGACCGCCGGGGGTGTTTTCACTCGCCGCCCGGGACACCGGAACGCCGGTCTGCCGCAGCAGGGTTGACGGGTAAATGACAATGATGGGTTGATGGTTCTTGTGGGAGCGCTCCCATGCCGCTCCCATCCCCACACGAAGAAGGGACCGCCATGAACAGACCCCGTTCGTCGAGTCCGCCAGCCCTTCCTCTCCTCGGTCTCCTGGCCGCCCTGGTCCTCTCCCTGGGGATGCTCCTCGCCCCGAGCGCCGCAGCCGCACCCATGGTCGGGGCGACCGCGGACCCGGTGCGCGTCATGCCGCTGGGCGACTCGATCACCGGCTCGCCCGGTTGCTGGCGGGCGGTGCTGTGGAACCGGCTGCTGAGCGCCGGGTACACGGACATCGACTTCGTCGGCACCCTCGGTCCCCAGGGCTGCGGTCAGGCGCACGACGGGGACAACGAGGGCCACGGCGGCGAGCTGGTGACCAACACGGCCGACCGGAACCTGCTCCCCGCGCGGCTCGCGTCGACGCAGCCGGACATCGTTGTCATGCACTTCGGCACGAACGACGTCTGGAGCAACATCCCGCCGGACCGCATCCTCGCCGCCTACACCAAGCTGGTCGAGCAGATGCGGGCCGCCAACCCGGACATGAGGGTCCTCGTCGCGCAGATCATCCCGATGAACCCCAGCACCTGCGCGGAGTGCGCCCAGCGCGTCGTCGCCCTGAACGCGCGCATCCCCGACTGGGCGCGGGCGACGAGCACCAGCCGCTCCCCGGTGACCGTCGTCGACCAGTGGACCGGCTTCAGCACGGCAGCCGACACCTACGACGGCGTCCACCCCAACGCGTCCGGCGACGACAAGATCGCCGCCCGCTGGTACCCGGCCCTCGCCGCGACGCTCGACGCGGGGGTGCCGGGTGGGCCCGGCGGTCCGGGCGGCAGCGAGCCCACCTGCACCGCGACGTTCCGGGCCGTCTCCGTCTGGCGGGGCGGACACCAGGGCGAGGTGACGGTGAGCAACACCTCCGCCTCGGCCGTCTCCGGCTGGACCGCCACCGTCGTGCCGTCGGGCGGCGCACGGCTCACCCAGGTCTGGAACGGCAGCCTCACCACCGCCGCCGACGGCACCGCCACGGTCACCAACCTGGCATGGAACGGCACGCTCGCACCCGGAGCGAGCGCCACCTTCGGCTACATCGCCACCACCTCCGACACGGCCGGCGTCCCGTCGGCGACCGTCGGCTGCACGGCCAGGGCTGCCGTCTCCTGACAGCCCTTCACCTCATCCCTCGTCCCGTCACCGTCATCCCTCTTGTGGAGCCGCCATGAGATCTTCCACCGCAACCGCCCCTCGCCTGGCCACCGTCCTGGCCGCCATGGCGGGGCTGCTCCTGTCCCTGCTCGCCCTGGGCACCCCGGCCCACGCGGCGCCCACCGGCTTCCGCGTCGAGAACGGCCGCCTGCTGGAGGCGTCCGGGAACGACTTCGTGATGCGCGGCGTCAACCACGCGCACACCTGGTATCCGGACCGGTTCAGCTCCCTCTCCCACATCAAGGCCAAGGGAGCCAACACCGTCCGCGTGGTCCTCTCCAGCGGTGACCGCTGGACCCGCAACGACACCACGGACGTGGCCAACGTCGTCGCCGAGTGCAAGCGGACCCGCCTGATCTGCGTCCTGGAGGTGCACGACACCACGGGCTACGGCGAGCAGAGCGGGGCCGTCACGCTGTCGCGCGCCGCCGACTACTGGATCAGCGTGCAGAACGCCCTGCTGGGCCAGGAGAAGTACGTCATCGTCAACATCGGCAACGAGCCGTACGGCAACACCAACTACACGAACTGGACGGCCGACACCAAGGCGGCCATCCAGAAGCTGCGCGGCGCGGGCTTCCAGCACACGATCATGGTGGACGCCCCCAACTGGGGCCAGGACTGGTCCTTCACCATGCGCGACAACGCCGCCTCGGTGTTCGCGGCCGACCCGGACCGCAACACGGTCTTCTCCATCCACATGTACGGAGTCTTCGACACCGCCGCCGAGGTCGGCGACTACCTCAACCGTTTCGTCACCGCGAAACTCCCCATCGTGGTCGGCGAGTTCGGGCACGACCACTCGGACGGCAACCCCGACGAGGACGCGATCCTGGCGGTGACGCGGCAGCTCGACCTCGGCTACCTCGGCTGGTCCTGGAGCGGCAACGGCGGCGGGGTCGAGTACCTGGACATGGTCACGAACTTCGACCCGAACCAGCTCACTCCGTGGGGGCAGCGGCTCTTCAACGGCCCGAACGGCATCGCCGCCACGGCCAAGGAGGCCGCCGTCTACTCCTCCTCCGGCGACACCGTCGCACCGACCGCTCCGGGAACCCCCGCGGCGTCGGCGGTGACCTCCTCGTCCGTCACCCTGTCCTGGTCCGCCTCCACCGACGCGGTCGGCGTCACCGGCTACGACGTGGTCCGTGTCGCCGGCGCGGAGGAGACGGCCGTCACCAGTACGACGGGCACCTCCACCACCGTCACCGGGCTCACCCCGGCCACCTCGTACACGTTCGCCGTGTACGCCCGCGACGCCGCCGGCAACCGCTCGCAGCGCTCCGGCACCGTGGCGGTGACCACCTCCCCGGGCGGTTCCACGGCCGCGTGCACCGTCGGCTACAAGGTCACGAGCCAGTGGCCCGGCGGTTTCCAGGGCGAGATCGTGCTGCGCAACACCGGTACGTCGGCGATCAACGGCTGGACGCTGCGCTGGACCTTCGCCGACGGTCAGCGCGTCAGCAACCTGTGGGGCGGTACGGCCGTACAGAGCGGCGCGGAGGTCACGGTGACCTCGGCCCCGTACACCGCGTCCGTGCCCGCGGCGGGTTCCGTCACCCTCGGCTTCACCGCCTCCCGGGGCGCCACGAACTCCAGCCCCACCGCGTTCACCCTGAACGGTTCCGCCTGCTCCACGGCCTGACCGTCCGGTGCCCCGGCCCGCACACCGGGCCGGGGCCCGCTTCCCGCCGCGCCCCCGCGTCCCGGTGTCCCGCACCGCCTCGTCCGGGACGACGGACGGCCGCGCTGGGCCGATGGGCCGATCCCTGGGCGTGAGGGACGCGTCGCGGGGGATACGGGTCGGTATGCCAGCAGTGAGAGATCAGCGACCGGCGACCGCCCCGGGCGGCCCGGCGCTCAAGAAGGCCCTGACCACGCCGCTTCTGTACTTCTTCATCCTCGGTGACGTCCTGGGCGCCGGGGTGTACGTCCTGGTGGGCCAGGTCGCCGCCGACGCGGGCGGAGCGGTGTGGGCGCCACTGGTCGTCGCCCTGCTGCTGGCGATGCTGACCGCCGCCTCGTACGCGGAGCTGGCCACCAAGTACCGGCGGGCCGGAGGGGCCGCCCACTACGCCACGCGGGCCTTCGGGCCGTTCGCCGGGTTCCTCGCGGGCTTCTGCATGCTCGCCGCCGGCGTGGTCTCGGTCGCCGCCCTGGCCCGCGGGTTCGGCGGCGACTACCTGTCGGCCTTCGTGTCCCTGCCCGTCGGTCTGGTCGCCGTCGTCTTCCTCGCCCTGATCGCCCTGCTGAACGCACGCGGCATCAAGGAGTCGATGCGCGCGAACGTCGTCGCCACCGTCGTCGAGGTCGGCGGGCTGCTCGTCGTCGTCGCCCTGGGCGCATGGCTGCTCCTGCGAGGCGAGGGCGACGCCGGGCGCCTGACGCGGCTGGGCACCGCGGAGCACGGGGCGGCCGCCGCGATCCTCAGCGGGTCTGTCCTCGCGTACTACTCCTTCGTCGGCTTCGAGACGTCCGTGAACGTCGTCGAGGAGACCCGCGACCCGCGCCGCTCCTACCCCCGTGCCCTGTTCGGCGCCCTGGCCACCGCCGGCGCCGTCTACGTCATGGTGGGCGTCGCCGCCTCGGCGGCCGTGCCGACGGACCGGCTCGCCGCGTCCAGCGGGCCGCTGCTGGAAGTCGTCAGGGAGGCGGGCGGCGTGCCCCCGCTCCTCTTCAGCGCCATCGCGCTCGTCGCGGTCGCCAACGGCGCCCTGCTGACCGGCATCATGGCCTCCCGGCTCGCCTTCGGCATGGCCCGCGACGGACTGCTGCCCTCGCCGCTGGCCAAGGTACTGCCCGGCCGTCGTACGCCGTGGGCGGCCATCGCCGCCACCACGGCGCCGGCCATGTTCCTCGCGCTGACCGGCAGCGTCACCGCTCTGGCGTCCACCCTGGTCCTGCTGCTGCTCGTGGTCTTCTTCATGGTCAACGTCGCCGTGCTGGTCCTGCGCCGCGACCCCGGCACGTCGGCGCACTTCCGGGCTCCGACCGTGCTGCCGGTGCTGGGCGCCGCCTCGTGCGTCCTGCTCGCCACGCGGATCGAGGGGCAGGTCTGGCTGCGCGGGTCGGCCGTCCTGGCCGTCGGCGCGCTGCTCGGCGCGATGGCGGCGACACGGCGTCACCGGCGCCGAAACGAGCCGGATCGGGCGGACGCGCACGGCGGGGCCGGTGGCGCCGTCCGGGACGAGCCCTGACCGCCGGGTGCCGGACCGGACCGGTGCCGGCACTGGTGACATCGACCTGGCCGGCTACGGCGGCGTGACGGTGTCGTAACCCGGGCGGCGTCCGGGCCTCGGGGAGGCGCGGTACGAGAACTGGTGGGAGTGCGGCCGCCCACGGCCCGCGGTGGGCTGTGGGCGGCCGTGCCCGAGGAGAGGGCGTCTGCCGTCAGCGCTGCAGTGTCAGCAGACCCGGACGGTAGGGCAGCAGGCCGTAGTCGCCGCCGGAGCTGGGGCTGCGCCCCTGGTACAGCAACTGCAGATTGCAGGGGTCGACGGTCATGGTCTGATCGGCGCTGGTGCGGAGCAGTTCGCCGTGGCTGATGTCGTTGGTCCAGGTGGCGCCGCTGTTGGCCTTGCCGGCGAAGGGATTGCTCTCGGTCGCGGCCTGGGGCGTCCACGAGCCGTTCAGGCTGGTGGCCGTGAACGAGCGGAAGTAGCGGCCCTGCGAGCCGATCGCCTCGACGATCATGAGGTACCGGTTCTGGCCCTGCAGCTTGTAGACCTGCGGGGCTTCGAACAGGTTGTTCGTCGTATCGCTCATGACCACGGTCGAGGTCGTGCCGAAGCTGCCCGGGAAGTTCCCGATCGGCATGCTGGCCCGGTAGATCTTGCCGTTGTCACCCGCGAAGAACAGGTACATGTTCGTCCCGTCCGCGATGAGCGTCTGGTCGATGGGCCCGGTGCCGGAGCCGGTGATGGTCCCGGAGAACAGCGGCTGCTCGGCCGACCAGCCGTTCGGGTTGGTGGGGTCGCTCGACGTCCGGTAGGAGAAGGCGGTCCTGCCCCACTGGTAGGCGAGCACCCAGACGTTCTTCGGCGCGAAGTGGAAGAGCGTGGGCGCGACGGTGGAGGACGACATCGCGTTCTGGCTCGCCGAGGCCATCTCCGACCAGTTGGTGAACGGGCTGAAGTTCATCGAACCCCAACTCGTCCCCGTGTCGTGCGTCGTCGCGTAGACCAGCTGCCTGCCGTTGTACGGGGCGACGGTGAAGTCCTTGAGCGAGACCCATCCCGGCCTGGGCTGTGCCAGCGCACCCGTCGACGACCAGCGGTAGCTCGACGGCAGATCGCACGTGCCGGGATTGCCGGCGCCGACCTTGACGAGCTGCCACTGCTGGTTGGCGCCGCCCCAGTCGTCGTACTGGACGATGTTGGCGTTGTCGGCGGTTGAGGCGCCCTGCACTTCGAGGGCCTTGTTGCTGTGGCGCGAGACGAGCCTCACGTAGCCGTCCGAGCTGTCGGCCAGCCGCCACTGCTGGTTGGCGGCGTTCAGGTCGGTCCACTGGACGATCGAGCCGCCGTTCGCGGTGGACCAGTTGTGCACGTCCAGCACCTTGCCCGAGTGGCGGGACTTGATGCGGTAGTAACCGCCCCCGGCGTCGACGAACTGCCACTGCTGCTGTGCCTGGTCGTTCCTGGTCCACTGGGTGATGCGGGCGCCGTCGTTGGTGGCCATGTTGTAGACGTCCAGCGCCTTGCCGCTGTTGCGGTTGACCAGCACGTACGAGGCGTTGGGGTCCACGGTCGCCGCGGCGGCCGGCTGGGCGCCGAGGAAGGTGGCGGCGAGCAGCAAGGGAGCGAGGGCGGCGAGTAAGCGTTTCAGGCGGATCGGGGACGGTCGGCGGAACCGCATCAGAGGGCACTCCTTTGGGGGCAGGCGTGAGTGAGGTGACCCGGTCCGAACCACGCAGCGGGCGGCCGGGGGCAGGGGACGGCCCCGAAACGTTTCGAAGGGGTCTCGGAGGCGTCGAGGGCACAAGCTAGGAACGACTGAGCCGTTCGGTCAAGGCCTGCAGCAGAACTGCCCACGCAGCACGCCTGCTTCGGCTTCCGAAAATTTCGAGTGGCGGTCGTAAATTTTTCTGCGAGCAGTATTGACGGTTCATCGTCAACGCCTCAATCATCCTGTCTGGGAGACCGGCCAAAGTTCGATATGTCGAACGAGGGTCTTGGGTGAGCTGCACTGCCACGGCAGGTCCACGCACAGCCGGTTCCCGGCCCGCCCCGTCCGACTGTCCAACGGGAGCGGACGACGCATCACCCTGCGCTTCAGTCCTTCTGTGATTATTTTGGAGGCACAGCCCATGGGCTCCTATGCCCTTCCCAGAGCCGCTATCGGCCGGAGGATCCG
The DNA here is from genome assembly GCF_040611575.1 of Streptomyces sp. NPDC006610. Classification (NCBI taxonomy): domain Bacteria; kingdom Bacillati; phylum Actinomycetota; class Actinomycetes; order Kitasatosporales; family Streptomycetaceae; genus Streptomyces; species Streptomyces sp. NPDC006610. The sequence goes on along the minus strand of NZ_JBEXOP010000030.1, from coordinate 24,640 downwards.
CGGCCTGCTGATGACGTTGGTGGTCGGCGCCGTCGGCACGGCCGCCGCACTGACCGCGCCGCCGGCCGCACACGCCGCCGAGACCACGCTCGGCGCCGCGGCGGCGCAGAGCGGCCGCTACTTCGGCACCGCCATCGCCTCGGGCAAGCTGGGCGACTCGGCGTACACGACGATCGCCAACCGTGAGTTCAACTCGGTCACGGCCGAGAACGAGATGAAGATCGACGCCACCGAACCGCAGCGTGGCCAGTTCAACTTCACCGCCGCCGACCGCGTTTACAACTGGGCGGTGCAGAACGGCAAGCAGGTGCGCGGCCACACCCTGGCCTGGCACTCCCAGCAGCCCGGCTGGATGGCGAACCTGAGCGGCAGCGCGCTGCGCCAGGCGATGATCGACCACATCAACGGCGTGATGGCCCACTACAAGGGCAAGATCGCCCAGTGGGACGTCGTGAACGAGGCGTTCGCCGACGGCTCTTCAGGAGCCCGGCGCGACTCCAACCTGCAGCGCACGGGCAACGACTGGATCGAGGTCGCCTTCCGGACCGCGCGCGCCGCCGACCCGGCCGCCAAGCTCTGCTACAACGACTACAACGTGGAGAACTGGACCTGGGCCAAGACCCAGGCCATGTACGCCATGGTGCGGGACTTCAAGCAGCGCGGCGTGCCGATCGACTGCGTCGGCTTCCAGGCGCACTTCAACAGCGGCAGCCCCTACAACGCGAACTTCCGCACCACCCTGCAGAACTTCGCCGCTCTCGGCGTCGACGTGGCCGTCACCGAACTCGACATCCAGGGCGCCTCGGCCACGACCTACGCCAACGTGGTCAACGACTGCCTGGCCGTCCCGCGTTGCCTCGGCATCACCGTCTGGGGCGTGCGCGACATGGACTCCTGGCGATCGGGGGACACGCCGCTGCTGTTCAACAACGACGGCAGCAAGAAGCCCGCCTACACCGCGGTGCTCAACGCACTCAACGGCGGCTCCACACCTCCCACGGACCCCCCGCCGGGTGGCGGACAGATCAAGGGCGTCGCTTCGGGCCGCTGCCTCGACGTGCCCAGCGCCAGTACCACCGACGGCACCCAGGTCCAGCTGTGGGACTGCCACAGCGGCACCAACCAGCAGTGGACGCACACCACCGCCGGCGAGCTGAGGGTCTACGGCAACAAGTGCCTGGACGCCGCCGGCACCGGCAACGGCGCCAAGGTCCAGATCTACAGCTGCTGGGGCGGCGACAACCAGAAATGGCGCCTCAACTCCGACGGATCGATCGTCGGCGTCCAGTCCGGCCTCTGCCTCGACGCCGTCGGGGCCGGAACCGCCAACGGCACCCTGATCCAGCTCTACACCTGCTCGAACGGCAGCAACCAGCGCTGGACCCGCGCCTGACGGGAGCCCCTGCCAACGACGGGGTCCGAAGGTCCTTCGTCGAGTCGGCGATCCGTTCGCACCGAGGAGTGGGGCCAGGCCGATCCTGGCCCCACTCCTCTTGTACGTCCGGCCGCCCGGCACACGACGAGGCGGCCGGACAACCGGCCTCACCTTCCAGAAGAAGCCGAGTTTCCGCGGGCTGTAGTAACAGAGGATGTTCTTCGTCTGCTGGTAGTGGTCCAGCATCATGCGGTGGGTCTCGCGGCCGATGCCCGACTTCTTGTAACCGCCGAACGCCGCGGCGCCCAGCGGCGCCACTCGTCCTCCAGGACCGCCCTGCGCCGCCGTGGGCCACTGCGCTGTGCCATGCGTCTTCCTCCGCCGTCCGACGTCCGCCGTCCGAGGGATACGACCGGGAGCGCCGCCTCGCGGTGTGTGCGTGATGCGGTGTGTCCGCGATGACGCCGCACCGCGGCCCCGGCGTCAACGCCGCGGGCCGGGCGGGCAGTGCGGCGTCAGGACCGAGGGCGCGTCGCGGTCGTCCCGGACGTGCCCGTCACCGCGTCGAGGGCCGCCGTGACCGTGGCGTGCAGCTGCTGTGCGTCGACTCCCGCGCGGGAGCGGATGTTGACGCCGTGCGCGAGGAGGGCCAGGAACTCGGCGGCGGACGCCGGGTCCACTCCGTCGGCGAGCTGGCGCAGCCCTTGTGCCGTGCGCAGGGCCGAGTGCAGGGCGTCGCGCAGGTGCGCGTGCTGGCGGTCGAGTACGGCGCGCAGGGCGGGGTCGGTGTTCTCGGCGCCCGCGTGGGCGTTGGAGATCATGCAGCCCCAGCGGGCGTACGCCCCGGTGCAGCGGGACTCGATGAGGTTCGTGAAGAACTCCGTGACGGCGGGCAGTCCGCGGTCGTCCGCCGCCAGCCGGGCGAGGACCGGGCGGGAGCGCTGCGCGACGTAGCGTTCCAGGGCCGCCAGGTACAGCTCCTGCTTGCCGCCGAACGTGGCGTACAGGCTGGAGCGGTTGAGGCCGGTCGCGTTCACGACGTCCTGGATTCCCGTCCGGGCGACGCCCCGGCGCCAGAACAGCCGGACCACCGTGTCGAGGACGGCGTCCGGATCGAAGTGCTTGGTGTCCGGCATCCGCGCCCATCCCGCCTCGTCGATCGGTCTCGCCGTCCTGCCGCCGCGCCGGCGTCGAGCCATTCCGGGACGGCGGTCCCAAGATAACTCTCCGGCGTTGACTCGGAGTGCGCTCCACCACCTATCTTGAAACGGTCGTTCCAAGTTCATGCCGCCAAGTCCCCCCGGAGGGAACACCCGTGAGCGTCAACGCCGAACTGCGCGCCTTCTTCGACAGCCGTCAGGAGCACATCCCCGCCGAGATCCGTGCCATCCTCCAGCGCGGGGTCGATGAACTGGCCGAGTCAAGGCAGGCGGAGCGTGCCCTGACCGTGGGCGCCAAGGCCCCGGCCTTCACGCTGCCCTCGGCCACCGGGCTGTCCGTCTCGCTGACCGAACTCCTCTCCGGCGGACCGGTGGTGCTGACCTTCTACCGCGGCTCCTGGTGCCCGTACTGCAACATCACCCTGCGCTCCCTGCGGGAACACCACGACGCCGTCATCGCCCGCGGCGCGCGGCTGGTCGCCGTCTCCCCGCAGATCCCCGACGAGTCCCTGTCCCTCGTGGAGAAGCACCAGCTCGCCTTCGACGTGCTCAGCGACGTCGGCTGCGACACGGCCAAGCAGTACGGTCTCGCCTTCGACATGCCGGAGGATCTCGCCGCCGTGCACGAGAAGTTCGGCATCGACCTGGCCCGCTCGAACGCCGGCCACCCGCGCACGCTGCCCATGCCCGCGACGTACGTCATCGACCGGGAGGGCGTGATCCGCTGGGCGTTCGTGCACCACGACCACACCGTCCGCGCCGAGCCGGCCGACGTCCTTGCCGCACTGGACGGCCTGGACCGCGTCGGCTGACGGCCGCTCACTCCTCCCGGCGGTCCCAACCCGCCCATGGAGTCGGGCCGTTGCCCTCGCACCAGGCGATCAGGGCCCGCCCGTCCACGCACACGATGCCGCACTGTCCGGCGTACTCCAGGGCAGGCGCCGTGAAGTCGCCGGTGGTGACGACGACGGCGAGGTCGGCCTCGTGGACGGTGAAGCAGGTGCCTCCGAAGCGCTGGAGGTCCTGTGAGCCGACCTTGTTCTCCTCGCCGTAGCGCTTGCACTGGACGACCAGCCGCCGGCCGTCCGGCGCAAGCGCCACCACGTCGGCGCCCAGGTCTCCCGCCCCGCCGACCACCTCGACCTGCGAGCAGCCGTCACGCTCGAGCAGGCCGGCCACGGCCTGCTCGAACTCCTCCGGGCTCAGGGCGTCGTGGGCGAGGACGCCGTCGGCGGCGCCGGGCGGTGACGGCGGGCCGGACGACCCGTCCCGCGGGAGGACGGCCGTGTGCTCCAGGTCCTCCAGCGCCGTCGTCGTGCCCCGCTCCAGCGCCTCGGCGGCCCGCCGGGCGAGCCTCGCCGCGGAGCGTCTGCGGAGGCGTCCACGTCCGTGACCGACGGCCGCTGCCAACCCCACGGACAGCAGGGCCCCGGTCCACACGGGACGCTGCTCCAGCGCATCCGCCGCCGCGCGGCCCGCCAGCCCCAGGGCGATGAGCACGGTCGCCAGGAGGGCGAAGAACACGGCCGTGGAGCGCAGGTCGAAGCGGCGCCCGCGATGGATCGGCCGGGTGCGGTGCTCGGGACTGATCATGCACGCCGATTGCCCTCGATCGGGACTTTCACCCGTGCGAGTGATGAGCCGACCAGCGCGCTCACATGCGTCGACGTTCAGGTAAGTGAACGACGATCAGCGACGCAACCGTTGACGCGCCCATGGCAAGCGCTTACCGTCCAGGAAAAAGCGCTGCGGTTCACAACGGGGGTCGTGCGCCCCTCGTCGGTCGAGCCCACCACACCGGGAGACATCAACGATGCACCGCACACCCGTTCTTGCCTGCGTCGGCCTGCTGGCCGGCACGCTCGTCGCGCTGTCCGGGAACACGGCCCAGGCGGCGACCACCCGTTACGAGGCCGAGAGTTCCCCGGCGGTCTGCACCGGGAGCATCGACTCCGACTGGTCCGGCTACTCGGGCACCGGATTCTGCAACGCGAACAACACCGTGGGCGCGTACGCGCAGTTCACCGTGAACGCATCGGCCGCCGGCACGGCCACGCTCGGCATCCGCTTCGCCAACGGCAGTTCCACCGCCCGACCGGCGAACCTCACCGTCAACGGCGGCGCGGCCACCACCCTGTCGTTCGAGGGCACCGGAGCCTGGGCGACCTGGGTCACCAAGACGGTGACCGTCCCGGTCGCCTCGGGCAGCAACACCATCCGCCTCAGCCCCACCACGTCGGGCGGCCTGCCCAACATCGACTACGTCGACGTCGAGACCAGCGGCACCACCACCCCGCCGCCCACGTCCTCCGCCCTCTACGTGGCGCCGGACGGCACCGACGGCGCGGCCGGCACGGAGGCGGCCCCGACCACGCTCACCTCGGCCATCAGCCGGATCACCCCGGGCGGCACGATCTACCTGCGCGGCGGGACGTACCGCCACTCGCAGACGGTCACCATCCCGGCCGGCAACAACGGCACCGCGAGCGACCGCACGGAACTCCTCGCCCACCCCGGCGAGACCCCCGTGCTCAACTTCTCCGCCCAGACGGAGGACCCGGCCAACCGCGGCCTCGCCGTCAACGGGTCCTACTGGCACGTCAAGGGCCTCGTCGTCGAACGCGCCGGCGACAACGGCATCTTCGTCGGCGGCAGCAACAACATCATCGAGCGCACGGTCACCCGCTACAACCGCGACACCGGCCTCCAGCTCTCCCGCATGCTGTCCACCACGCCCCGAGAGCAGTGGCCTTCCAACAACCTCATCCTGAGCGCGGAGTCGCACGACAACGCCGACTCGGACGGCGAGGACGCCGACGGCTTCGCGGCCAAGCTCACCACCGGGAGCGGCAACGTCTTCCGGTACGCCGTCGCCCATCACAACATCGACGACGGCTGGGACCTCTACACCAAGTCGGACACGGGCGCGATCGGGCCGGTGACCATCGAGGACTCCCTCGCCCACACCAACGGCACGCTCAGCGACGGCTCCCAGGCCGGCAACGGCGACCGCAACGGATACAAGCTCGGCGGCGAGAACATCAAGGTCGACCACGTCGTCCGGCGCAGCATCGCCTACCGCAACGGCAAGCACGGGTTCACGTACAACAGCAACCCCGGCACCATGACGGTCTCGGACAACGTCAGCGTCGACAACGCCGAGCGCAACTTCAACTTCGACGGCGGCACCTCGGTGTTCCGCAACAACACCTCCTGCCGCAGCGGCAGCGGCACCAACGACCGGATCATCGGCAGCGCCGACGGCTCCAACCAGTTCTGGTCGGGCTCGAACGGCTCCCGCTGCTCCTCCTACGCGGGCACGCTGAGGTGGTCCTTCGCCTCGGACGGCCGACTGGTCGTCACCTTCGGCTGACGCCGACGCCGTTGAACGCCCGGCCCACCCGGCAGTCCGTCCGGGCGGGCCGGGCACCGGTGCGGCGCCGGCCAGGGGCACCGGCGCCGCGGCGGCCACCGTCGAGAGATCGCGGCCGAGGTCATGGCGCCGACCGGAACGCCCTGCCCTGCGGCGTCAGCGTGCCGCCCGGCCGGAACAGCGTGGTCCCGGGCCCCGACTCGTCCGTCCCGAGCCCGAACCAGGCATAGCGCTGGAGGTAGGGCAGCCCGGCGAGCATCTTCGTGGCCGACGTCAGGAAGGCCGCCTGCTCCTCGTCGGCCGGGTGGCGCACGCCCTGCGAGAAGTCGATGAGCGCGAACTCGGTCAGCCAGATCGGCTTGCCGTACCGCCGGTGCACGGCGTCCAGGTAGCCGCGCAGCTGTTCCACCGCCGCCTCGGTGCGGAAGTCGGCGCCGTACCAGTGCAGGGCGATGAAGTCGACGCGCAGGCCCCGCTGTTCGGCCCCGGTCATGAACCGGTCCAGCCAGCCACCGGGCCGGTCGCCCCCGTAGGCCACGGCCGGGCTGCCCAGGACGCTGCCGGTCGACTCCAGGCGGGGCCACAGGTCGAGGGCCTGTTCCACGCTCATGTTCGCCTGGGAGTCGAAGTCGGGCTCGTTGAAGCCGAGCAGGTAGGGACCGGCGGCCTTCGCCTCCGCGAGGGCCTGAGGGGTGACGCTGTCGGCTCCCCAGATCATCGGCACGAAGTCGGCGCCGCCGGCGGACGTGATGCCGGGGTGGCGGGTGGACCAGGTGTAGTACCAGCCCGCCCCGGACTGCCGCAGCGCGTCCTGCGCCCCGGAGAACGACCACACTCCGACGCCCTTGCGCTGCGTGGACACCACCGGCGACGCCGCTTCGGGCGCGTCGGCGGCCTTCGGCGCCTCGGACTTCGACGCGCGGGGCGACGCGCTCGCCGAAGCGGACGGCTTCGCCTTCCGCTCGGTCGCCGAAGGGCTGGGCGAGACAGGCGCGCTGCGCTCCCGCGCCGTCGCGGACGCGGACGCCGGGCCGGCGGCGGGCCGCGCCCCGCTGTCGGGCGCCGCCGTCGGGCCGCCGTCCCGCGACGGCGTCAGGACCCACGCACCGACGACGACGGCGGCGGTGGCCATGGCGGCGACGACGGCACGGCCGTGCCGCGCGCGCCCCGCGGTGCGGCGCCGGTGCCCGGGCCGCACCGACCGGGACCGCGGCGGGGCCTGCGGCGGCGCTACGGAGGGCGACGAGGCGGACGCGCGGGCGTCGGCAGGTGTGGCATCCGGCGCGGCCTCGGCCGGTACGGCGTCCGGCGCGGCCTCGGCGGCCCGTGCGGCGCCCATCGCGGCCTCGGCCCGTACCGCCTCCAGCGCGGTGTCGTGGAGCCCTGCCGGCGGAACCAGCAGCGGCAGACCGACCAGCAGGCGCGCCACCGGAAGCAGCCCGTCGCCCTGCTCACCGCACCGGCGGCAGTCGCGCAGGTGCCGGGCGATCCGCTTGCGCCACAGCGGACTCGGCCGCGCGTCCCACGTCCGCGTCACCTCGGCCAGCTCCGCGCAGACCGGCTGCGCGGCCAGTGCCCGCACCACGGCCCGCCCGGCGTCGAGCTGCTCCTTGAGCCGCTGGATCCGCACCGCCGTGTGCCGGCCGGACAGCCCCAGCGCCTCGCACACCTCGGCACGCGTCAGCTGACCGGTCTCCTCCAGCCACCACAGCGAGAGCACTTCACGGTGATCGCCGTCCAGCCAGCGGGTGGCCTCGACGACCTCCCGGCGGTCGTCGCGCAGTTGCAGCCGCAGGACGGTGAGCGACGCGAAGTCCGAGGCGGGGTCGGCGAGATGCGCGGCCACGTCGATCGGCTCCTGCGTACGCCGCTGCTGTTGCCGGCCGCGCATCCAGTCCCGTATCTGCCGCACAGTGATGGCCACCATCCAAGACCGGTACGCCGTGGGGCGTTCCAACCGGTTCAGGCTGCGCACCACCCGCAGCAGCGTTTCCTGCACGACGTCGTCCACGTCCTGGTGGCCGTCCAGCGCGCGCCCGACGAGGTTGTAGACGAGCGGCAACGACTGCGACACCAGCCCTTCGACCGCTCGTGGATCGCCGGCGCAGGCAGCGGACACCAAGGCGGCGCCGGGGTCGTGCCCGTGGTCTGTGCGCATGGAGCGTCTTCTTCCTCTCTGATGCCCTGGGGCGGTACCCGGGCCGGACGATCGTCGTCCGCCCACTATGGGAGACGGCGGGGCGCCCGCGCGACAACGGAAATCGCGCTGCACGCCCTGCCCGCCGTCCGACCCGGCCCGCCCCGTGCGCGGTCGGGCCCGGCCCCGCCCCGGTTCGCCCGGCCCCGTCCGCGAGCAGGCCGGGGGCGGTTCACGCATACTCTGGTGCCGGAAGAGATCGACGGCGATGTGCGCGACGAGACGGTGAGGTGGGCGGATGCCCGGCGAGCGACCGGAACTGTACGAGGTCTTCGACGAACGCTTCCGCACCGGCAGGTGCACCGCCGGCGACTCCCGGCTGGAGGTCCTCTTCGACGGTTGCCGCTGGGCCGAGGGTCCGTTGTACGTCCCCGCCGGGCGCTACCTGCTCTGGAGCGACATCCCAAACGACCGCCTGCTCCGCTGGGACGAGACCACCGGCGAGGTCGGCGTCTTCCGCTCGCCCGCCGGTCACCCCAACGGCAACACGCTGGACGGCCAGGGCCGCCTCGTCACCTGCGAGCAGGGCAACCGCCGGATCACCCGCACCGAGCACGACGGCTCCGTCACCGTCATCGCCGAGCGCTACCGGGGCAAGCGGCTCAACAGCCCGAACGACGCCGCCGTGAAGTCGGACGGCTCGATCTGGTTCTCCGACCCCGACTTCGGCATCATCAGCGACTACGAGGGCCACCGCGCCGAGAGCGAGATCGGCGCCCGCAACGTCTACCGCGTGGACCCGGCCGACGGAGAGGTCCGCCTGGTCGCCGACGGCTTCGACGGCCCCAACGGCCTCGTCTTCTCCCCGGACGAACGCCGGCTCTACGTCTCCGACAGCCGCGCCAACCACATCCGCGTCTTCGACGTCCGCGACGACGGCACGCTCGGCGAGGGCGAGGTCTTCACCGAGTGCCGCCTCGGCAAGTTCGACAACATCCGCTTCGACGACGCCGGACGCCTCTGGGCCGCCGCCATGGACGGCGGCGTCCACTGCTACGACCCGGACGGCACCCTCCTGGGCCGCCTCCTGGTCCCCGGCGTGGTCGCCAACATCCGCTTCGGGGGACTCCGGCGCAACCGCATGTTCATCGCCGCCGACACGACGCTGTACTCCGTCGTCCTCTCGGTCACCGGCACCCCGCCCCTGCCGACCGCCCGCCGGTGACCCGGCGGCGCGCAGGAGCGGAAACGACGAGCGTCGGACGAGCGGGAATCGAGAAGCGCCGGACCCGCGCCCTTGCCTAGGCTGGCCGGCGAAACCAAGCCCCCGCAGCCGGTCGGACACGCGCCCGGCGAGCAGCGCACGGCCGCGCAGGCGGCCCCGCCCGACGGATGGAGACAACGATGAGCAAGGCCACGAGGACGGACACACGGCCGCCTGCGCGGCACGCCGCCGACAGCCACGACATGATCCGTGTGCATGGGGCCCGCGAGAACAACCTCAAGGACGTCAGCATCGAGATCCCCAAGCGCCGGCTGACGGTGTTCACCGGCGTCTCCGGCTCGGGCAAGAGCTCGCTGGTGTTCAACACGATCGCCGCCGAGTCCCAGCGGCTGATCAACGAGACCTACAGCGCCTTCGTCCAGGGCTTCATGCCGACGCTGGCGCGCCCGGAGGTCGACGTCCTCGACGGCCTGACCACCGCCATCACCGTCGACCAGCAGCGGATGGGCGGCGACCCGCGCTCCACCGTCGGCACCGCCACCGACGCCAACGCCATGCTGCGCATCCTCTTCAGCCGGCTCGGCGAGCCGCACATCGGCCCGCCCAGCGCCTACTCCTTCAACACGGCCTCCGTCCGGGGCAGCGGCGCGATCAGCGTCGGCTCCAAGCAGGCGGTGAAGGCGACGTTCACCCGCACCGGCGGCATGTGCCCGCGCTGCGAGGGCCGTGGCACGGTCTCCGACATCGACCTCACCCAGCTCTACGACGACTCCAAGTCCATCGCGGAGGGCGCGTTCACCATCCCCGGCTGGAAGTCGGACAACGTGTGGACCGTCGGCCTGTACGCCCAGTCGGGCTTCCTCGACCCCGACAAGCCGATCCGCGACTTCACCGAGCGGGAGCTGCGGGACTTCCTCTACCACGAGCCGACCAAGGTGAAGGTCAACGGCGTCAACCTCACGTACGAAGGACTGATCCCCAAGATCCAGAAGTCGTTCCTGTCCAAGGACAAGGAGGCGATGCAGCCCCACATCCGGGCCTTCGTGGAGCGCGCCGTCACCTTCACGACCTGCCCCGACTGCGACGGCACGCGGCTCAGCGAGGGCGCCCGGTCCTCGAAGATCCAGGGCATCTCCATCGCCGACGCCTGCGCGATGCAGGTCAGCGACCTGGCCGAGTGGGTCCGCGGCCTCGGTGAGCCGTCCGTCGCCCCGCTGCTCGCGGCGCTGCAGCACACCCTGGAGTCGTTCGTGGAGATCGGCCTCGGCTACCTCTCCCTGGACCGCCCCGCGGCCACCCTCTCCGGCGGCGAGGCGCAGCGCGTCAAGATGATCCGCCATCTCGGCTCCTCGCTCACCGACGTCACCTACGTCTTCGACGAGCCGACCGTCGGCCTGCACCCGCACGACATCCAGCGGATGAACAACCTGCTGCTGCGCCTGCGCGACAAGGGCAACACCGTGCTGGTCGTGGAGCACAAGCCCGAGGCGATCGCGATCGCCGACCACGTCGTGGACCTCGGCCCGGGCGCCGGCACGGAAGGCGGCGCCGTCTGCTACGAGGGCACGGTGGAAGGCCTGCGGGCGTCCGGCACGATCACCGGCCGCCATCTGGACGACCGGGCCGCGGTCAAGAAGTCGGTCCGCAAGCCGACCGGCGCCCTGGAGATCCGGGGGGCCGACGCGAACAACCTGCGCGACGTCGACGTCGACATCCCGCTCGGCGTGCTCTGCGTCGTCACCGGCGTCGCAGGTTCCGGCAAGAGTTCCCTGGTGCACGGCTCGGTCCCGGCCGGCGCCGGCGTCGTCTCGGTGGACCAGGGTGCGATCAAGGGCTCCCGGCGCAGCAACCCGGCGACGTACACGGGACTGCTCGATCCGATCCGCAAGGCGTTCGCCAAGGCCAACGGCGTGAAGCCGGCCCTGTTCAGCGCCAACTCCGAGGGCGCCTGCCCGACCTGCAACGGCGCGGGCGTCGTCTACACCGACCTGGCGATGCTGGCGGGCGTCGCGACGACGTGCGAGGAGTGCGAGGGGAAGCGGTTCCAGGCGTCGGTGCTGGAGTACCGGCTCGGGGGCCGGGACATCAGCGAGGTGCTGGCGATGTCGGTGATCGAGGCGGAGGAGTTCTTCGGCACGGGCGAGGCCCGCACCCCGGCCGCGCACAAGATCCTCGACCGGCTCGCCGACGTCGGGCTCGGCTACCTCACCCTCGGCCAGCCGCTCACCACCCTGTCCGGCGGCGAGCGCCAGCGGCTGAAGCTGGCCACGCACATGGCCGAGAAGGGCGGCGTCTACGTCCTGGACGAGCCGACCACCGGCCTCCACCTCGCCGACGTGGAGCAGCTGCTCGCCCTGCTGGACCGGCTCGTGGACTCCGGGAAGTCCGTCATCGTCGTGGAGCACCACCAGGCGGTCATGGCGCACGCCGACTGGATCATCGACCTCGGCCCCGGCGCCGGCCATGACGGCGGCCGGATCGTCTTCGAGGGCACCCCGGCCGACCTGGTCCGGGCCCGCTCCACCCTCACCGGCGAGCACCTGGCGGCGTACGTCGGCGCCTGACCCCGGGTGAAGGGCAGGGCGGGGAGCCCGTGCGGCACGGCGGTCAGGTCCGTGCCGCACGGGCGGCTGTGGGCGAGCGCGCGCCGGGCCCGGCGCCCGCCGTCCGGTCCGGCCGACGGTCCCTCAGCAAGATCTTCATCAGTCTTCTAGGGATCGCGCCGTTCGCCGGTGGCGGTGATGCGGGAGACGGCCTCCAGGGTGAGGGCGCGGTCGTGCGGTGCGGCGGCGAGCGCCCGGTGCAGGGTCAGGCCCTCGATCAGCGCGTCGAGCTGCCGGGCGGTGTCCGGGTCGAAGTGCTTCTCCAGATGGACCCGGCTGCGGCGCATCCACTCGTGGGTCAGTTCCCGGTAGGCGGGCCGGCGCGCGGCGAGGGTGTACAGCTCCTGGGTGACGACCAGATCGCGGCGGCTTCCCTCCGACAGCGCGTGCACGAGGTCGGCCACCGCCTCCCTCGCCTCGTCGCGGGTGGCCGGGGCGGAGAGGTACGCGTCGAAGACCGCGACGATGTGGTCGGTGAAGCGGCCGAAGGCCTCCCGGAGCAGTTGGTCCATGCCGTCGAAGTGATACGTCATCGACCCCAGCGGCACCCCGGCGCGCGCGGCGATCTTCCGGTGGGAGACCCCGGCGACGCCCTCCTCGGCGATGAGGTCGAGCGCCGCCGCGAGGATGCGCTCGCGGCGCTGCGGATCGGCGTGCCCGGTGGCCATGGCGGGGTGTTCACAGAGTGCGGACCGGGCGGGCCGGGTTGCCCACGACGACGACGTTCGCCGGCACGTCCTTGGTGACGACGGCCCCGGCGCCGACGACGGAGTTGTCGCCGATCGTCACGCCGGGCAGCACGACGGCGCCGCCGCCGAGCCACACGTTGTCGCCGATCGTGATCGGCTTCGCAGCCTCCAGCTTGTCCCGGCGGGGCTCCGGCTCCAGCGGGTGGGTCGGCGTGAGCAGCTGGACGTTGGGCCCGATCTGGCAGTCCTCGCCGATCGTGATCGCCGCTACGTCCAGCGCCGTCAGGTTGTAGTTGACGAAGGTGCGCGCGCCGATCGAGATGTTGCTGCCGTAGTCCACGTACAGCGGCGGCCGTACGTGCGCCTCCTCGCCCAGGGCGCCGAGCAGCTCGGCGAGGACGGCCCCGGCCGCGCCGGCGTCCTCGGCGTACGCGGCCTGGTAGCGGGCGGCGAGCCGCACGGCCCGCTGCTGCCGGCGGGCGATCTCGGGATCGTCCGCGATGTAGAGGTCACCCGCGAGCATGCGCTCGAGGTTGGTGCGGGGGTCCTGGGCGAAGTAGTCCGTCGTCGACATGCGTACGATCGTACGCTCCCAGGGTCCGGCTGTCCCGGATTCGGCCGATCTTGGGGGTCAAGTGCCCTGCGTCCACTGGTAGGTTGACGTGCCATGCGCATCATCGTCACGGTCGAGGGCGACGACTCCGGAAGCGGCCACGAGCTGCGCCGCTGGCTGACGGCCGAACCGGGGATGCGGGGCCGGGTCCGGCCGGCGGACGCGCCGCCGCCCGGCGCCACGGGCGCCGTGTCCGACACATTGGTCGCCCTGGTGGAGCCCGGTGGCATCGCCGCGGTGTTCGCCGGCGCCCTGGTCGCCTGGCTCCAGAGCCGCCGCGGCACCCGGACCGTGACGATCACCCGTCCCGACGGCACGCGGATCACCGTCACGGCCGCCCAGGTCAAGGCCCTGGACGCCCGTCGGGCGGCCGACCTGGCCCGCGAACTGGCGGCCGCGGTCGACGCCGCCGCCCCGCCCGGCGACGATCCGGCCGGCCCGGATGCGCGTCCCCGCGCCCGGAACGCCGACGACACTCCCCGCCCGGACGCCGACGACGGCCGCCCGCCCGCCTCCTGACCCACCCGGTCCCGCCCCGCGCGGACCTGCGCGATGCTCGTCGGCGTCCGGGCGGGCAGGGGCACGCCCGCAAGCGTCGGTGTTCGTCGCTCCCGACGGTCCGCACCGTCCCGCGCCGTCCACACGGGACGGCAGGCGGGGTCAGAACGACGTGATGACCACCCGTGCCGTCCCGGGGTCCTTCAGCGCGGCGTAACCGGCGTCGATCTCCTCCAGGGCGATGCGGTGGGAGACGAGGTCGTCCAGGTTCAGACGGCCCCGCAGATAGAGGTCGGCGTGGCGCGGGATGTCGCGTCGCGGGTTGCCCGAGCCCATGATCACGCCCTGGACGCGTTTCTGCTGGAGCAGCAGGTGGGGCAGGGACAGCCGCAGCTCGCCTCCGCTCATCGCCAGTCCGACGACGTACACCGCGCCGCCGAGGGCGGTCATGGCCAGCGCCTGCTCCGTCGTGGCCGCCGTGCCGACCATGTCGAAAGCGTGGTCCACCCCGCCGCCGGTCAGTTCGCGCACGGCCTCGGCGGCGTCCACGGCCCGGGAGTCGACGGTGTCCGTGGCGCCGAAGGCACGCGCACGGCCGAGTCTGCCGTCCTGGACGTCGACGGCGACGATGCGTGACGCGCCGGCGATCCCGGCCGCGGCGACCGCGTTCAGTCCGACGCCTCCGACGCCGATCACGGCGACGCTCTCGCCCGCCCGGACGCGCGCCGTGGTGAGAACGGATCCCACGCCGGTCAGCACCCCGCACCCCAGGAGCGCCGCGGGGGCGAAGGGCACCTCGCGCGGGACGGCGGTCAGCTGGTGCTCGTGCACCAGGACCTGCTGGGCGAAGCCGCCGAGCCCCATGCCCTGGGTGAGGGGCAGACCGGCGCGGGCGAGCCGGGGACCGTGTTGCGGATCGCGCGTCGTCGCCCCTGGATTGCCGCACTGGTACGGCCTGCCGTCCAGGCACGCGGGGCAGCCGCCGCACCACTGGACGAGGCAGCCGACCACATGGTCGCCGACGCCGAAGTCGGACGCCTGCGGGCCGAGGGCGGTGACGACGCCGGCGATCTCGTGGCCCAGCACGACCGGCGGCTCGTAGCCGGGCAACGGGTGGGCGGCGAGGGTCAGATCGGTGTGACACAGGCCGGACGCCCGTACGTCCACCAGGACCTCACGGCCGACCGGCTCGGCGATGTCGACGTCGTGGACGGCGAAACCCCCGCCCACGACGTCCACCACTGCTGCTTTCACGTTGTCAGCTCCCTGCGCGAGGCGAAACGGGCAAGCCCAGGGTGTCCTGTCGTCGGCGGCGGGACCAGAGGGCGCACGGGCCGGGCCGGACGTGCCCCCTCACGCGCCGCCCGCGCCCGCGCGCTTCGCCGCCTCTCGCGCCTCGCGCTCGAGCCGGCCCCGGTACTCCTCCCACCAGGCCGCATCGTCGGAGGCCAGGCTGTCGTTGTGCTCGCCCAGTCCCACGGCGCCGTCCAGGAGCTCGCGGAGGATGTCCGCGTGTCCGGCGTGCCGGTGGGTGTCGGCGACGACCCGCACCACCGCCTGATGCAGCGTCACCTCGTCCCTGCCGTCGGGCCACCACGGCACCCTGCCGACCGTGTCCAGCGCGAGCGCGTCGATCGTGGCGTCCGAGTGCGCCCACGCCCGCCGGTACAGGTCCACGACGAACTCGCGCGACTCGTCGGCGGTGGCCCACATGTCCCCGTTGGTCTCGGCGGCGTGCTCCAGCCAGGGCAGCGGCTCCCCGGACGGCCGTCCGAACGTGTCGCCGAGGTAGCCCAGTTCGCAGGTGGCCACATGCTTGACCAGGCCCAGCAGGTTGGTGCCGGTCGGGGTCAGCGGGCGGCGGACGTCGTACTCCGGGAGCCCGTCGAGCTTCCACAGCAGGGCGTCGCGCGCGGACTGGAGGGAGGAACGGAGGTCGGCCTTGGGATCGGTTGCCTTCATGGGGGTTCAGTCTGCCCGGTGACCGGCCCGGCTTCGAACGGCCGGCCGGTCACCGGCGATACCTGCCGACCAGGACTCCCGCCGCCTCACCAGCCCCGTCTCGCGTAGGAGGTGTTGCGCGGGGCCGGCGGGACGTACGCGGCGCGCAGCCCGGCGACCAGGGCGCGCCGCAGCGCGCGGTCCTCGTCGGTCTCCAGTGCCATGTCCAGCTGGACGATGTCGACCCCGGCCGCCCGCAGCAGCCCGATCCGGGCGGCGACGGTCTGCGGCGAGCCGACGAACGCGCCGGCGAGAGCCCGGTCGACATAGGCCGGCAACCGGTCGGTGCGGCCGCGTTCGCGGTCCCGGTCGAGCTGGACGGCGTCCAGCCGGCGGGCGGCCTCCGGGCCGGAGGCCGCCCGCAGGACGTCCGCGCGGATACGCCGGGCCCGCGCTTGGGCGGCCTCGTCGGTGGGGCCGGCGACCACGGTGACATGCCGCCAGATCTTCAGGGTCCTGCCGTGCGCCGCCGCCGCGGCGCGCGCCCGCGCGATGTGCCGGCGGGTCGCGCTGAGCGGCAGGGACGGCACCGCGTACACATCGGCGTGCCGCGCCGCGAGTTCCACGCCCTCCGGCGACGAGCCGCCGAACGACAGCAGCTCCGCGCGGGGCCGCGGCGACAGCCCGGAGCGGGCGCCGCGCACGGTGTAGAACTCGCCGTCGTGGTCGAAGTCCTCCCGGGCGTGCAGGGTGCGCCGGAACACCTCCAGGTACTCGCCCGCCCGGCGGTAGCGGTCCGCCTTGCCGAGCAGGTCGCCGTCCCGTGCGACGTCGGCGTCGCTGGAGCCGACGATGACGTGCGCGGCGGCCCGCCCGCCGGACAGCCGGTCCAGGGTGGCCAGTGTCCGCGCGGCCACCGTGGGGGCGGTCGTGCCCACCCGGTGGGCCACCGCGACGCGCAGTCTGCCGGTCGCGGCAAGCGCCCAGCACGCCACCAGCCACGGGTCCGGCCACGAGCTGGACTGCACGACCAGCGCGCTGTCCAGCCCGTCCTCCTCGTTCTCCCGCGCCGTGCGCGCCACGTACTCCGGGTCCGCGTCGCGGTCGCGCGGGTCGGGTGCGAAGCGCAGGGCCTGCCGCTCCTCGGGCGTGGCCCCGGGCACGGGGGCGGCGCGGACGCCGCCGCGTATGTCCAGCTCCATGACGGACGCCTCCGGTACGGGGGTCAGCGGGCGGCGGCCGGACCGAGCCGGGCCAGGGTGTCCAGCAGCCTGGCCCGGCTGACGAACACCTCCGGCGGCAGGGACACGTACAGCTGGATCGTGGTCACGCCCGGACGGTGGTAGCGCAGGATGCGCTCCCGGCACTCCTCGGGCGAGCCGCTGATGAACAGCCCGTCCACGACCTCGTCGGGCAGTGCCTTCTGCGCTCCCTCGATGTCGCCCTCGGCCCAGCGGGCGTGCGATTCGGCCAGCAGGTCGCCGTTGCCCAGCCACTCGTGGAACTTGCGGTACGGCTCGCGGTTGAGGATCCAGGCGAGGAAGGGCCGGGTGGCCCGGTGGGCGTAGTCGGTGTCCTCGGTGGGGCACACGAACACCTTCACGACCAGCTCCTTGCCCGGCGGCTGCGGCCCGACCGCGTCGAGGACCTTCGGCACGTCCTCGGGGAACAGCAGGTTGGTGATGGCGCCGTCGCCCTCGCGGAACCCCAGCCGCAGCATGCCCGGCCGCAGCGCGCCCAGGATCACCTTGACCGGGTCGGCCGGCGGGTGCGGCAGCCGGTAGCCGGTGATGGAGAAGGTGTCGAAGTCGCCCGCGATGTGCTCGCCGCGCAGCGCGCGGGTGACGAACCGCAGCACGTCCCGGGTCCGCTTGAACGGTTCGTCGAACGGGATGCCGTTGATGTCCGTCACATGCGCGGGCACCGAGGCGCCGATGCCCAGCAGCAGTCGCCCGGGGGCGAGTTGGGCGAGCGTGGCGGCGGTCTGCGCGAGGACGGCGGGGCCGCGGGTGTGCACCGGGACGATGCCGGTGGCGATGCGCAGGCTCGGCGACCAGGCGGCGACGGTCGCCAGCGGGGTGAAGGCGTCGGTGCCGCCGCCCTCGGCGCTCCACACGTCCGTGTAGCCGAGGTCCGGCAGGCGCTCCACCAGGAAGCGGTGGCGGTCGATGGTCAGTCCGGGCAGCGGCAGGGTGACGCCCCACTTGGGCGGCAGACCGGCGGCGGGCGCGGGGGAGAGGGTCATGGGGTCACCCAAACGGTAGTGAGGTCGATGAACCAGGACTGCGGCTGCACGAGGCCGCGCACCTTCGGCGAAAGCGCCCTGGGGTTGAGGTCGTTGACGACGAACAGCCAGGGCGCGTCCGCCGTGACCAGCTTCAGTGCCTCCCGGTAGGCGGCCTCGCGTTCCGTCCGGTCGGTGCTCGCGCCCGCCGTCGCGAGCAGCTCGTCGACCTTCGGGTTGCCGTAGTGCCCGGTCCAGAACGGGCTGTCGGAGCCGATGAACAGCGGCAGCAGCGCCTCGGACTGGAACAGCGTCGTGGACTGCGCGATGGCCTGCGAGCCGCGGGCCACCTCACCCTCGGCCTCCGCGCTGATCAGCGTCGACCAGTCGGTGGTGCGGATCTCGGCCTTGATGCCGACGGCGGCGAGGTCGCGCTGCACGGCCTCGGCGATCGGCACCGGCACGAGGTTGCCGGATCCGCCCGTGGGCACGGTGACCGAGGTGCTGAAGCCGTCCGGGTAGCCGGCCTCGGCGAGCAGCTTCCGGGCCTTGGCCGGGTCGTGGCCGTAGGCGTCGTTCGCCGGGTCGTGGGCGAACGTGCCGTGCGGAGCGGCCTGCCGGGCGGGGCGCGCGGTGCCGTGGAGCAGCTCGTCGGCGATGGCCTCGCGGTCGACGGCGTAGTTGGCGGCCCGGCGCACCCGGGGGTCGCTCCAGGGCTTGGCGGACGTGTCGAGGATCCAGTACCACAGGTGGTCGTAGCTGTTGGTGACGACCTCGGCGCCGTCGGCCTTCAGGCTCGGGATGTCGTCCGGGTTGGGGTACTCGATCCAGTTCACCGAGCCGGAGCGCAGGGCTGCGGTGCGCGCGGCGGCGTCCGGCAGGGCCTTCACGACGAGCCGGTCCAGCCTGGGAGCGCCGCGCCAGTGGTCGTCGAAGCGGGCGAGTTCGATCTGTTCGCCGGGCGCCTGCCGGACGAAGCGGAACGGCCCGGTGCCGACGGGGTGTTCGGAGAACTTCGCGGTCCCGGTCTTGCGCACGGCGGCGGGGCTGGCGATGAGGACGTGGGCGAGGTCCTGCGGGAAGTGGCCGTTGGGCTTCTCGGTGACCAGCCGCACGCGGTCCTCGGCGAGCTTGGTGTACGCGGTGATGCCGCCCGCGTACTCGCCCGCCGCCGCGCCGAGGGCGTCCGTGTAGTACGGGCTCTTCTCGTCGAGGTAGCGGTCGAGGTTGAACAGCACCGCGTCGGCGTCGAAGGCGGTGCCGTCGTGGAACTTCACGCCCTTGCGCAGGGTGAACGTCCAGGTCCTGTCGTCCTCGGCGACCTTCCAGGAGGTGGCGAGGGCGCCGGTGATCTCGGCGGGGCCGTCGGCGCGGGACAGGTCGTAGCGGGTGAGGCCTTCGTACAGCTGGAAGCCGACCAGCCGCTTGCCCTCGTATCCGGCGCCGCCGATGACGGTGTCGGGGTTGGGGAGCTTGCCCGTCGCGCCGATGACGAGGGTGCCGCCGCGCTTGCCGCCGCCCGCGGAGTCGTCGGCGGCCGTGCCGTCGCCGCAGCCGGCCGCGGCGAGCGGCAGCAGCAGCGCGGCGGCGAGGCCGGCGGCCCGCAGGCGCAGGCCCCGCCGCGCCGGGCGCGTCGTGCCCCGCAACTGCGGATCCTGTCTGTGCGGGCGGTGGTGGGACGGTTGCTGATGGTGCGTCATGGAGTCCTCGTCGGGGTGGTTCACGGAGCGGACGGTTCGCCGACCGGAGTCGGCGTGAGGGGCTCTGGGGCGCCGCCGTCGGCGGCGAGCAGGGCGCGGGTGTAGGGGTGGGAGGGCGCGGCCCACAGGGCGGCCGTCGTGCCCTGCTCGATGATCCGGCCCTCGCGCAGGACGACGGCCCGATGGGCGAGACGCCGTACGACGGCCAGATCGTGGGAGATGAACAGACAGGCCAGGCCCAGGCGTTCTTGGAGCTCGCCGAGCAGGTCCAGGATCTGGGCCTGGACGGTGGTGTCCAGGGCGGAGGTCGGCTCGTCGCAGACGATCAGGTCGGGGCCGGTGGCGAGGGCGCGGGCGATGGCGACGCGCTGCACCTGACCGCCGGACAGTTCGCGCGGGTAGCGGCGGGCCAGTTCGGGCCGCAGCCCCACCTTGCGGAAGAGGTCGGCGACGATCTCCGGGCGTTCGCGGCGGGGCGTGCCGTGCACGCGCAGGGTGAAGGCGACCGCCTCGCCGGCGCGCAGCGCGGGGTTGAGGGACCCCCGCGGCTGCTGCGGCACGAACTGCAGCCGCGCCCGCACGCGCCGTCCGGTGGCGCCGCCCAGCCGGTACGGGTCGTGGCCGTCGAAGCGGACGGCGCCGGAGTCGGGGGCGAGCAGGCCGAGCGCGAGGCGGGCCAGCGTCGACTTGCCGGACCCGGACTCGCCGACCAGGCCGACCGTCTCCCCGGCCGCGACGTGCAGGCAGACGTCGTCCAGGGCGAGCCGTCCGCGCCGGTAGCGCTTGGACACGCGGTCGAGGCGGAGCAGGTCACCGGTCATCGCGGGCTCCAGGCTGTGCGGCCACCAGCGCGGCGGCGTAAGGGTGTCGCGGCGCGCCGAGCAACTGCTCCACGGGGCCGGTCTCCACGATCCGTCCCTCGCGCATGACCGCCACCCGGTGGCCGGCCCGGCGGGCGACGCCGATGTCGTGGGTGACCATGAGCAGGGCGATGCCGCGTTCGGCGACCAGGTGCGTGAACAGGTCCACGACGCGGGCCCGCACCAGGGCGTCCAGCGCGGTCGTGGGCTCGTCCGCGATCAGCAGGCCGGGCCCGCAGGCGAGGGCCAGGGCGATCACGGCGCGCTGGCGCAGCCCTCCGGACAGTTCGTGCGGGTGGGCGCAGGCGACCCGCTCCGGGTCGGCGACGCCGGCCTCCTCCAGCGAGCGCAGCGCCAGCGGGCGTGCGGCGCGCCGGCCGTCGGCGATGCGGTGGCGCAGCAGCACCTCGGTCAGCTGCGACCCGATCCGGCGCAGCGGGTCGAGGCCGGCGTCGGGGTCCTGGGGGACGTAGCCGACGCGGCGTCCGCGGACGTCGGACAGGGCGCGTTCGCCGAGGCCGAGCAGGTCGGTGCCGGAGAGCCGGACGGCGCCACGGACGCGTGCGCCGCGTCCGGGCAGCCCCAGGACGGTGCGGGCCAGGGTGGACTTGCCGCTGCCCGACTCGCCGAGCAGCACCAGGGCCTCGCCGGGCCGCACGGTCAGGCTCACCCCGTCGACGGCGCGCACCTCGCCGCCGTCCCCGGTGTGGGTGACGGTGAGGTTTTCGACCTCGAGCCGCTCGGGCGCGGCGGCCGGTGCGGGGGCGCTCATCGGCCCGCCTCCACGGGGAGGGTCCGGCCGGCGCCGGTGCCGCGGCGCAGGGCGTCGCCGAGGGAGTTGAAGACGACGGAGACGACGAGGATGGTGACGGCGGGCAGGACGGCGACCTCCGGGTGGGTCAGCAGGCCCGGCCGCAGCTCGTCGAGCATCGCGCCCCATTCGGCGGCCGGCGGGGGCACGCCCAGGCCGAGGAAGGACAGCCCGGCCGCGTACACGATGGCCAGCCCCACCAGGGACGACGAGTAGACGAGCAGGACCGGCGCGACGACCGGCGCCACCTGGCGCAGGGCGACGGCGAGGGGCCCGGCCCCGGCGACGCGCGCGGCCTCCAGGTACTCGGCGGTGCGGATGCGCCGCACCTCGGCGAAGGCCACGCGGGTCACCGCCGGGGTGAGGACGACGGACAGGGAGACGGCGGTGGCGAACAGGCCGGGGCGCAGCACGGTCGCGACGGTGATCGCGAGGAGCACGCCGGGGAAGGCGTAGAGCACGTCGAGCGTGCGCAGCAGGGCGTGCTCGGTGAATCGGCCGCCGAGCCCCGCCGCGATGCCGAGCAGGGCGCCGGCGACGGTGGCGACGGCCACCGGGAGGATGCCGCCCAGCAGCGAGGGTCCGGCGGCGACGAGCAGCCGGCTCAGCACGTCCCGGCCCTGGGTGTCGGTGCCCAGCGGATGGCCGGGGCTGCCCGGCGGCAGCAGCCGCTCCCGCAGGCTCCCGGCGTCGGGGTCGTGCGGTGCGAGCAGCGGACCGGCCACGGCCACGAGCAGCAGCAGGGCCGCGAGGGCCGCCGGGACGAGCAGCCCGGGACGGGGAAGGCGCGGGAAGGGGGACCGGGAGGACGTCACAGCGCACCCCGCAGCCGGGGGTCGACGAGGGCGTGCGCGGTGTCGACGAGGATGTTGACGCCGACGAAGGCGACGGCGACCAGCAGCACTCCGGCCTGGATGAGCGGCAGGTCGCGGGCGGTGAGGGCGTCGTAGAGCAGCCTCCCCACCCCCGGCCAGGCGAACAGGGTCTCCACGAACACGACCCCCTCCAGCAGATAGGCCAGCTGGAGTCCGCCGATCGTCAGCAGGGCCGGGGAGGCGTTGTGCACGCAGTGCCGCAGCACGGCCGGGCGGCGCAGGCCCCGGGCACGCAGCCCGTCGGCGAGGTCGGAGCGCAGTACGGCCCCGAGGGCTGCGCCGAAGACGCGGGCGGTCAGCCCGAGGGGGACCAGCGCGGCGGCGACGGCGGGGAGCACGAGATGGTGCAGCCGGTCGGCCGTACCGCCCCCGGCGAACACGTCCTGCGTGCCGCCGGCCGGGAACCAGCGCAGCCCCACGGCGAAGACGGCGATGAACAGCAGCGCCACCGAGTACTGCGGCGCGGAGACGGCCAGCGTGCTCAGCGTGCGCGACAACCGGGCACCGGCCCCGTCGGGCCGGGCGGCGCCCAGCGCGCCCAGCAGCGTGCCCCCGGTCAGCACCAGCAGGAAGGCGGCGCCGGTGAGGACGAGGGTGTGCCCGAGCGCCGGCAACAGCAGCTCGCCCACCGGACGTTGCGCCGAGATGGACACGCCGAGGTCGCCCTGGAGCGCGTGCCGCAGCCAGTGCCCGTAGCGCACGGGCAGCGGCTCGCCGAGGCCGAGTCGTTCCGTGAGGCGTTCCCTGGCCTCGGCGGGCGCGCCCGGGCCGAGCAGGGTGGCCACGGGGTCGCCGGGGACGAGGGCGACGGCGGCGAAGACGACGACGGTGACGCCCAGGAGCGTGGGCACGGCGAGCAGCAGCCGCCGGGCCAGATACCGCCTCATCCGTCGGTCTCCCGGTGCGCGGCGCCGGTCCGGCCGGCGGGCGTACGTGGGTGGGCGGTCATGCGACAGGTCCTTCCTGGGGCGGTGCGACGCAGGTCGGCACGGGTGGGGGAGGGGGGCCGGGGCGGCGGCCGTGACCGAAGCGTGCGGGAACGCAACCGGCGTGAACCAGCCAGGCGTTGATGCTGATACCCGTGGTCACAGGATCGGCGGTACGGAATACCCGCGTCCCGCACACACCCGTGACCCGGACCCGGTTGACCCGTGTCGAGCGGCCGAATTACGCTGCCCGCATGGCTTATCGGCGAACCGACTTCACCCTGGTCGGTATCGGCGGCTCGTGGCACCGCAGGACGTTCGACGAGTTCTGTCGTCCGACGGCCGGGCGCTGATCCGACGGCACGTCCCGTCCGCGCCCCCTTCCCGGAACCGGCCCGACCGGCCGCCCCTCCCTTCCCGTTCCGGCCTTTCCCCGGCCCGCGGCAGGAGACGCAGGGGCCGCCCCGGGCACGCGCCCGCCGCCGGGGCCCACCCCGGCCCCGCCATCGCCGAGGGGAACCCCACGTGAAGCCGTACCACCGCACCAGACCCGACTCCCTCACCACTCGGGGGAGTTCACGGTGACGACGCTGACCACCGCCGCCCGCGCGGGCGACCCGCGCATCGTCCGCGCGGAGATAGACAACCCGCTCGACATGATCGCCGGCCACCAGTTGCTGCGCGATCCCGGGGACCGGCCACCGGGGCACCTGCCCCACTCCCGCCGCGAAACGGCCGCCCCCTGCGACTGCGGACACCCCGCCTGCACCGGACCGGCGGCCCACGCCCGCCCGCCCGTCGTCCGCGTCTTCCTCGCCGAGCGACACCCCGTGGCGAGCGCCGGCCTGCGCAGCGTCCTGAACGCCGACCCCGGCATCGCCGTCGTCGGCTCCAGCGGCGACCCGCTCCGGCTGCCGGAGGCGCTGCGGCGCGTGCGGCCCGACGTGGTCCTCCTCGGCAACGGCGGGACGCTCGCGGAGGACCTGGCCCTGATGGCCCGCCTCCGCTCTCCGGACGTCGCGCCCGAGGCGCGCGTGCTGCTGCTGCGCCGGGCGCAGAGCACCGCCGAGGCCAGCCGGATGCTGCTGGCCGGCGCGAGCGGCTGCCTCGCCCTCGACCAGCCGGAGGAGCGGATCATCCGCGCGGTCGGCATCGCGGGCCTCGGCGGCTCGGTGTTCCTGCCCGCGCCGCCCCCGGCCCGCGTCCAGCCGGCCGGACTGGCGCGGGACGCGGCCGAACCGCCGCCCCAGCAGTGCGGGCTCACCGACCGGGAGCGCCAGGTGCTCGCCCAGCTGGCACGCGGCCTCAGCAACGCCGAGATAGGGCGGGAACTCGCCCTGGCCGAGGCGACGGTGAAGAAGCATCTCACCAACGCCATGCGCAAGACCGGCCAGTCCGACCGGCTGCGCGCCGCGCTGTACGCACACCGCCACGGCCTGGCGGGCTGAACCGGCGTACGGCCTCGCCACAGGCGCGCACCCCTGCACAGGCGCCCCCATGCGGGGTCCTTCGCCCGGAGGCGCACTCGCGCCGGCGCCGAGCGCGCACCCCTCACCCGGAGGGGGGGGGGCGCGCCCCCGCCGCCGGGGGGGGCCCCAGCCGCGGGGGGGGCGGGCGCGCCCCGCCGGCC
>NZ_JBEXOP010000029.1:0-97110 GCF_040611575.1 Streptomyces sp. NPDC006610 | reverse complement strand
CAGGAGTGGACGGACTGGACCCGGCAACCGCGACCACGCAACACTTCGACAACAGGGCCTCTTGCTTCTCGCTGGACTCGACAACCGCGAGCTACCAAGAGGCCCTTCTCTTCATGCCCCGACGTCAGCCAACTCACCCGATCCAGCATCCCGTTCGAACCAGACCAAGCACACGAACGGATAGAGAACGGCCAGTTAGACGTGGTCTCATTTGGTGAGTCTTCGGTAGCAGGTGAGGCTGCAGGCGATAGCGGTGAAGGCCAGGAAATGTTCGGCCTTGCGTTCGTAGCGGCGGTGCAGGCGTCGGTAGCCGCCGAGCCAGGACATCGTGCGCTCGATGGTCCAGCGGTGCCGACCCAGCCGGGTGGAGCATTCGATGCCCTTGCGGGCGATGCGGTGCCGGATGCCCCGCTTTGCGGAGCCATCGGTGCAGGTGGTCGTAGTCGTAGCCCTTGTCCGCGTGCAGCTTGGCCGGCTGTCGCCTGCGTGGGCCGCGGCGGGAGCGGATCGGCGGGATGCCGCGCACGAGCGGTTCGAGTGCCTGGCTGTCGTGCAGGTTCGCGCCGGAGATTCCGATCGAGAGGGGCAGACCGGTCCGCTCGGTGATCAAGTGGATCTTCGAGCCCTTCTTGCCCCGGTCCACAGGATTCGGGCCTGTCAGGTCCCCCCTTTCAGGGTTCGCATGTTCGCCGAGTCGATTGCGCACCGCGACCAGTCCAGCTCGTCACGCGAACCAGCTCGTCGAGGATGAGCCGGTGCAGCTTTGCCTAGACCCGGGCGGCGGTCCACTCGGTGAAGCGCCGGTGAGCGGTCGGCCCGTCGGGGCCACGAAGATGATCGCGGCCAGCACCTCCCGATCCCCGTACCGGCGCCGGCCTCCACCTTGCGGCCGTGACGGAGCGGGCGGCACCACCTGCTGGAACAGGTCGTACAACTCGTCCGGCACCAAGCGTTCCACGATCAGCACAAGCTCAGATTACCGAGCACGCCAAATGAGACGACGTCTTAGGGCTCGCAGAGAATCAAGGTGTTGCTTCCCGTGATGCGGCTCGTTGTTGTGGTATGAGCGTCTCCGACGAGGTCCGTGGTCAACTCGCTGTCAGATTCGAGGTGTTGTTCCCGCACCTCGACGAACGGCAGCGGTGGCTGATGATGGGGGCCGAGGCCCGGATCCTGGGCCACGGCGGTATCCGGGCGGTCGCGCGGGCGGCCCGGGTCAGCGAGACGACGGTCCGCAAGGGCGTGGACGAGCTGGAGGCCGGCGAGGAACCCCTGGGTTCCAGGAGCTGCTCGCAGCCGGGAAGACGGCGGCGACCGTCCGCTCCTATGGCATGGACCTGTTGCGGTGGTGGCGGTTCCTGCACGCGGTCTCTCCAGTAGCCCGGCGAGGCGACCAACCGAGCCAGCTCCGCGATGTGCGGGGCAGGGAGCCGTCCAAGGTTTCCACGTCATCGCACGGACAAACTCCTCAATCACACCCCTCTCGAACGTGTCCGCCAGGGCGGCGCAACCCAAGCACCGACCTGACCGATGAGGACAGCACGCGAAGGACTGGTAGGCGATCGCGGCCAGGCAGCGGCAGCCCCGGTAGAACCTCGGGGTGCGGACTGACGCCCCGCCGCGGAATTGGTCGCATCGTGCTGTAACGATCGTGCGCCACGCACCACTTCCCGGTGACAGATGAACCCGGAGAACGGAGGTGAACGCCGTGCCCGATGACGCGGCACGCTTCACCGCGATGTACAACACCTGCCGACAACCCGTCTGGGCCTACGCGGTCAGCCGCGCGGGGCGCCAGATGGCGGACGAGGTGGTGAGTGAGACCTTCACCGTGGCCTGGCGGCGTATCGGTGACATTCCCCAGCCGCCGCTGCCTTGGCTGCTCGGCGTGGCCCGCAACGTTCTGCGTGACGCCGGACGCTCTGAGGGCAGGCGCGCCTCGTTCGCCGCCGAGCTGCGGGACTGGACGGACGCGGTCGAGGGCGACATCGCCGACGACGTCGCCGACCGGATGGCACTCCGCAACGCCCTGGCATCCCTGGGTGAGGAGGACCGGGAGGTCCTGATTCTTGCGGCGTGGCAGGGGCTCACTCCCCGCGAGGCCGCCCGCGTGGTCGGCTGTACGGCCGCCACCATGCGCGTGCGGCTGCATCGCGCGCGCCGCCGGCTCGCCAAGGCGGTGGCGGTACGGGACGGGGCGTCGCCGGTACGCCCCTGTGTCAGTCCCCTGGTCAGTACGGCAGGAGAGGAAGCGTGATGAAGCACGACGACCTGATGCGTCGGCTGGCCGACGCCCGTCCCGGACACCTGGACCCCGACCGGCCGGTCGACCCTGAGGTCCGGCGGACCGAACTGCCGGACATCGTGCGGCGTACTGGGGAACCGCCGGTGGCGCCGGCGAAGCGAGGGAGGGGGCGCGTCGGCGCGCGGCCGGCGTGGACCGTGGCCCTGGCCGGTGCGGCGGTCGTGGCCGCTGCGGCTCTGGTCGTCACCACGGCCGGGCCGCCCGGGGTCGGGACGCGGCCCGAGGCGGGGGCGGTCGCCCCCGACTTCTCCGAGTCCCGCATCCTGCTCGCCGCCGCATCCGAGGTCGAGAAGACACAAGCGACCTCGGGTGCGTACTGGTACCAGGAGGAGCATTCCGGGGGGGTACGCAGAGTCCCGGGAAAGGACTACGCGCTCGACGTCCGCACCGAGAGCAAGACATGGCTGGCGAAGGGCACGGGCAAGCGCGACCGGCGTTGGACGCTGCACATCGATGCCGGGGCCCGGCCCGCCACCCCGGCCGACGAAGCGGCATGGCGTGCCGACGGCTCACCGAAGCAGTGGGACCTGACGGACTACGACCAGGCCCGGCGGGACGATCACCGCGAGGGCGACGAGCCCCGGCCGGAGATCGTCACGTGGGACGGCGCGGGCGAATTCGCGGGTGATGCTCCTGATGGTACGGCGGACACGGTCTCGGCCGGGGCGGAGATCGGCCTGGCGGAACTGGAGTCGCTGCCCACCGACCCCCACCAGCTCCGCGAGCGGCTGGAGGAGATCATC
Organism: Streptomyces sp. NPDC006610; assembly: GCF_040611575.1. Classification (NCBI taxonomy): domain Bacteria; kingdom Bacillati; phylum Actinomycetota; class Actinomycetes; order Kitasatosporales; family Streptomycetaceae; genus Streptomyces; species Streptomyces sp. NPDC006610. The sequence continues at coordinate 94,062 of NZ_JBEXOP010000029.1, read as the reverse complement.
GACGAGCAGTACAACGCGCCGCCGCACATCCTGGAGCAACTGCTCGGCGCGACGGCCGAGAACCTTGCCGTCGAGCTGCCGGTGTCGCCGCAGTTGCGGGCCGCTGCCTACCGGGTGCGTGCCTCTCTGCCGGGTGTGCGGGACATCGGTGAGGTCACCGACCGGTCCGGACGCCAGGGGTACGCCGTCGAGATCAGCAACCCCCGGCCCGGAGGAGAGGGCAAGCGCCGCTTGATCTTCGACAAGGAGACGGGGCTGCCGCTGTCGGGGGAGTTGTACGCGACCTCGGCCGGTGACGGACATCGGCCGGGAGAGCTCGTCGGCTACACCCTCTACACGGCGATGGGGTGGACTGACCAAGCCCCGCCGTTCGAAGAGGACTTCACGACCGACGAACCGGAGCTGCCGAACGCGCAGACCGACGTCGAGCCCGCCGGCAAGCACTGACCACTGACCTCACCCGTACTTGCCACGGCCCGTGTCCGCCCGCGCGGGCGGACACGGGCCGGTCGGCCGACCGACCGAAGAGGAGTGTGCCGACGTTACGCCTCCCGCCGTCCCGACGCGGACAGCGTCCGCGTGGCTGCCGCCCTCAAGGCCCTCCACGTGTCCTCCAAGGCCGGCTCGCCCGCCGTCGTCGACGCCCTGGCCCATGCCCTGTAGCTGGACGACGAGCACCACCATCTGCGCGAGCTCACCACCCGCGCCTCCCGCTACCCCCGAGCCTTCCCCCACCCAGCCGCACGGTCCGCCCCCACCTGAAGCTCGCCTTGGAGACGATGCGGCCGAGCCCTGCGCACATCCTCAGCCGCAGCACGGATGTACTCACCTGCAACCCCGGCGACCTCGCCCATATGCGGGCCTCACCGACTGGCCCGCCCATCAGCGTCACCTGTCGGTGGCGCTGATGATCTTCGGTTCGTCGCGCTCCTCGAAGCGGACGTCACCCGGGGCGTGCAGATTCGCTCCGCGCATGATGGTGGTCATTCGTCAGTCAGAACCGAAGTCCCGGGCCCCTGCAAGGAGGCGACTCTGGGTCGAGCTGTGGGCGTGCACGGTCGCGAACGAGCAGTTGCGTGCGGCTCAAGCCGAGATCGACGTCGGTTGGCAGGAGGACGGGCCTTGACCCCTGATCTTGGACACACGAGACACTGGATCCTGAGGATCTGAGAACGGACATCTCGCGGTCATGAGGAACTACCCGCCGCAGTTCAAGGCGGACGCGGTCGTGCTGTACCGGTCGCGGCCCGAGGCGACGATCCGGCAGGCCGCCGCCGATCTGGGGCATCAACCCGGAAACCCTGCGGAACTGGGGGACCTGATCGGCCGCGACTTCATTACGGACCAGGCGAACACCAAGTACGTCGGCGCCGTTCTCCACAGCGATCACGGGGCCCAGTACTGCAGCCGGGCTTTCGCCGACGCCTGCCGCGGAGCGGGCGTCCCCCAGTCCTTGGGTGCGATCGGCTCCAGCGCGGACAACGCACTCGCCGAGTCGTTCAACGCGACCTGCAAACGGGCGACCCCAGGGCCGCCGGGCCTGGGACACCGAGCACGAGGCCCATCCGGACCTCTTCCGCTGGCTGCACCGCTACAACACCATCCGACGCCACTACCGCCTCGGCCACCGCAGCCCGATCGCCTTTGAGTGAGCACTCCACACAGCATCAACTTCGCTGGCCGAAGCCGCATAGCCCGTGTTCAGGATCAAGGGTCAAGGCCCCTCGACGAGGCCGACCAGATGGCCGACACGGGCGTCATGCCGCAGGTGACCGCGTTGCTCGACCAGGTTCGGCCCGAGGGCCAGCGCATGCTGTTCACCGCCACCCTCGACCGCAACGTCGACCTGCTCGTGCGCCGCTACCTCACCGACCCCGTCGTGCACTCCGACCAATATGGCCTTGGGGGTCAGCAGTTCACTCTGTCGACCTGGTATCAGGCGACCGGCCCGGTGCGGCGGAAGTCACCAGCAGAACCATCCGTTCTGCACGTACCCCTCAGCGTTGACGTTGCCCCAGGCGAAGCCGCGCACGTACTCGCTGCCGAACTCCGCGTAGTTCTGGTACACGGTGAACGTCTGTCCACTGGTGAGCTGGGCGAACGGCGTGCCGCCGTAGGAGCTGCGGACATCGAGCGTTTGAGCGCACACGGTCAGGCGCTTGCCGACGTCGCTGTATTGCGCCCACCGGTAGGGGCCGCCGGCGTAGGCGGCGGACTGGGTGACGGCGACCATCAGCGCCGTGAGTGCGGCGGTGAGAGAGCCTCCGAAGACGGCACGCCGCGCCAACCGCCGGGGACGACGGATCTCTCGCAGGGTCGATTCGGACTGCTGACGTAATTCTGACACGACCACGGTGTCGTCTCCTCGCCTCGGTGAATCGCAGCACGGACACAGTAAATGGACAAGACGGCTTACGACAGGCCACACGGGCAGGGCTGTTGCGAAGTTCCTTGCTCTTGCGTGATCACTGGTCGGGAGAGGCCGAGGAGGTCCAGCGGCAGGCGGAAGGCGACGTGGGACATCTTCGCGGAGTCCGGCCGCGATTTCGCGTGGCCGACGGCTCGCGCTGTCGACGCCCAAGTCGTAAGGGTTGGTCGCGCCCCGGACGGATGTTCCGGTGCATGCCGTGGTTGTTCCACCGCGTGTCTCAGCCCGTGTGCTGGTCCGGCGGTTGAGGGTGAGGGTCGGTGTCGGTGTCGTCGGCGGCCGGGGTCGTCGGGGCGTGCCTGCCCGGTGCTGTGCTGGAGGGGGGTGTGGGCGGCGTCTGGTGGGCGAGGACCACGGCGATGCCGTAGTGGTGGGGGGTGGGTCAAGATGGTGTGGCCGTGCCGGAGGAGGACGGTCTCGATTGCGGCCTGCACGGCCGACTTCTCGGGTGGTGGCAGGAGCAGGAAGCGTCGGCCTGCGGACTTCGGCCTCCGAGCGGAGACCAGTCCACCAGTGCTCCGGCGGGGTCGGGCTCACCCGGACACCGGGGGCGGGACCGACCGTTTCCTTCACTACGTCGTAGCCGGCAGCCGGAGGGTGTGCTGCACCTGGCGGACCAATTCCTCGGGACCCATCGGTGTCTGCACATGCACCTGGTCGAGCCACTGGCAGAACCCCGGCAGTCGGCAGATGCGGGTGCCCGTACTCCTGTGGGTCGTCTTCGCCGGTCTGCTGTCCGCGACGACGCTGTGGCTGCGGCAGCGGCAGCACCGGTCTGAGGAGGCAGACCGGGCCCGCCCGCCACGCGGCCTCACGCAGGCCGGCCGTCCGTCGCCACGCGAGCGCCTGTCACACGGACCTGCGAGCCCGGCCTGCGGACCCGTGGCGGCGCTCGGCCGGGCACGAAGCCGTCGGCGCCGAGGGCGACGCGGTCACAGACGCAAGGCGCAAGACGGCTCTCGCCAGAACGGGCCCCGTGAGGCAGCCCGAGGTCGCTTCCGCATGATCGTCGTGCGAGGGCATCTCCCGCGCCCCTCAACCCCACCACGTGCATCATGCGGCGCGGGAGTTTCGACGGCGCCGACACCCGTGGGGCGGCGCCTGGTGGGAGACCCTCCGGGGGGTAGTCGCATGCCATGACTGTCTACGGATTTCACGCCTCGCACGAGCAGATTCCACCCGCGGATCTGCTCGACGCCGTGGTACGCGCGGAGCAGGCGGGCTTCACCGCCGCCATGTGCTCGGACCACTTCTCGCCGTGGAGCGTGCGTCAGGGCGAGTCCGGCTTCGCCTGGTCATGGCTCGGAGCCGCCCTCCAGGCCACCGACCAGGTGCCGTTCGGTGTGGTGAACGCGCCCGGCCAGCGCTACCATCCCGCCGTCGTCGCCCAGGCCATCGCCACCCTCGCGTCCATGAACCCGGGCCGGTTCTGGACCGCGCTGGGCACCGGAGAGGCCTCCAACGAACACATAACGGGCGCGGGTTGGCCCCGCAAGGACATCCGCTCCGCGCGCCTGCGGGAGTGCGTCGACGTCATCCGGGCGCTGCTGCGGGGCGAGGAGGTCAGCCACGACGGGCTGGTGAGCGTGGACCGGGCCCGGCTGTGGACGCTGCCGCCCGAGGAACCGCCGCTGATAGGAGCCGCGTGCAGCACTGCCACCGCGGCCTGGTGCGCCGAATGGGCGGACGGACTGATCACGGTCAACGCCCCGCGCGAACGCCTGCGCGAGATCATCGGCGCGTACCGTGACGCGGGCGGCCGTGGGCCCCTCCACCTGCAGGTGCACCTGAGCTGGGCGCCCGACGAGGCCGAGGCGCTCGCTCTCGCGCACGACCAGTGGCGGACCAACGTGCATGCTCCGCCGGCCTGTTGGGACCTCGACTCCGCGGAATTGTTCGACATCGTCAGCGAGCACGTCACCCCTGAGCAGGTGGCGCGCACGGTCGAAATCTCCTCCGACCTCGGCCGGCACGCCGCCCAGCTCCAGGAATACGCCGACCTGGGGTTCGATGCAGTGATGCTGCACCACGTGGGCCGAGAACAGACCGCGTTCATCGACGCGTTCGGCACCGACGTACTGCCGCGACTCGACGTGACCCGCCCGATCCCCGCCACGGCCAAGGGGTACCGATGCGTCTGACACGCACGTCCGACCTGTGGTGGAAGAACGCGGTGGTGTACTGCCTGGACGTCGAGACGTACCAGGACGGCAACGGCGACGGCGTCGGAGACTTCGCGGGGCTCACCCAACGCATCGACCACTTGGTGCGCCTCGGCGTGACCTGCGTGTGGCTGATGCCCTTCTACCCCACGCGGGAGCGTGACGACGGCTACGACATCACGGACTTCTACGGCGTGGACCCCCGCCTGGGCACTCTCGGTGACTTCGCCGAGTTCGTCCGCACCGCGCGCGACCGCGGCATCCGCGTGATCGCCGATCTCGTCGTCAACCACACCTCCGAGGACCACCCCTGGTTCAAGGACGCCCGCTCCAGCCGGGACTCCGCCCACCGCGACTGGTACGTCTGGAAGGACGAGCCCCCCAGGGACGGCCCTCAGGGGGTGGTCTTCCCCGACGCGGAGGACGGTCTGTGGGAGTACGACGGGGGCAGCGGCCAGTACTACCTGCACCGCTTCTACAAGCAGCAGCCCGACCTCAACGTCGCCAACCCCGAGGTCCGTGACGAGATAGCCCGGATCATGGGCTTCTGGACCCAGCTCGGCCTGTCCGGCTTCCGGGTCGACGCCGTGCCCTTCCTGCTCGAGACCGACGGACAGAGCGACGCGGAACAGCTGCCCGACCCGCACGAGTACCTCGCCGACCTGCGTGCCTTCCTCGGCCGCCGCAACGGCGAGGCGGTCCTGCTCGGCGAGGTCAACCTGCCCTACGACGGCACCACCCGATTCTTCGGCGACCCCTCCTCGGACCGCGGCGACGAACTCACCATGTGCCTCGACTTCGTCGCGATGCAGCAGATGTACCTGTCGATGGCACGCCACGACGCCAGGCCGCTGGCCGCCGCACTGCGCGAGCGCCCCGCGGCACCGCGCGACGCCCACTGGGCCATGTTCGTCCGCAACCACGACGAACTCACCCTCGACAAACTCAGCGACGACGAACGGGCCGAGGTGTTCGCCTCCTTCGGCCCTGACAAGGACATGCAGCTGTACGACCGAGGGCTGCGCCGCAGGCTCCCGCCCATGGTCGGCGGCGACCGACGCCGCGTCGAACTGGCCTACAGCCTGTTGTTCACCCTGCCGGGCACCCCCGTGCTCTTCTACGGCGAGGAACTCGGCATGGGCGAGAACCTGGCCGCGGAGGGACGCCAGGCCGTACGCACCCCAATGCAGTGGACGCCGCAGAAGGGCGCCGGGTTCTCCACCGCCGAGCCGGACACCTTCCCCAACCCGTTGGTGGACGGAGCGTTCGGCCCCCAGAACATCAACGTGTACGAGCAGAGCCGCGATCCCGCTTCCCTGCTGAGCCGCATGCGCCTGTTCATCGAACGCTACCGGGAGGCCCCCGAACTGGCCTGGGGTGAGTACCGTTTGCTCACGACGGGGGAGGACGCCGTGCTGGCGCACGTCTGCCGCGACGGTGACGGCACCGTGCTGGCCGTACACAACTTCGCAGACCGGCCTCACACCGTACGGCTGGAGCTGGCCGAGGCCGGATCCGGCGGACGGCTGACAGACCTGCTTGACGAGGGACACACCGGTCTCAAGGCAGGCGAGGACGGCATGTTCCACGTCGACCTACCCCCGTACGGCTATCGGTGGCTCCGCGTCGGCACCCCGGCGGACGACCCCAAAAGCATCGCGTCCGGCTGACCGGCCCATAAGCGGCCCCGAGCCTTCGTCGGGAGCCGCCCCGGTGTGCCGCGTCCGGGGTCAGCTCTCCTGCTGGCCCTGCTGCACGGCCTGGTTCGTCTGTCGGCCACCTGGTCGTGTGGGTAGAGGGCCAGAGGTCGTTCGAGGCGCTCCAGCGGCGAGCCGTCTCCGGTGGCCGGACCGCCGTCCGGCTCGCCCAGGAGATGCCGGCGCACTTCGTTCTCCAGATCGACGGCCAAGAGCAGCTGCACGTCCCGTACGGCGGGCGGCGCGCGCAGCTGAAGCAGCTGTTCAGCGACCACGGGCTGAATGAACACGGCGCCCTCGCCGGCCAGACTTCGGACACCTGCTGACGTCACCGCGTTCCTCGCCAACAAGCTCAGCCGGTTCCGCTGGTGACAACTCCTGAGCTTTGGCTCACTAGAAACGTCGCCGGCGAGCCGCTGTACCGCGCTCTGGCGGCGGCCCGCTCCTTTCCCTACGCCGGTCCTCGCGACGCCGCGCTGCTCGCCGAACCGGCCCACCTGGTCCCCGGCGCCGGCGTGGACCAGTTGGCGTTCGTGGCCCCGCTCTGCACCAGCGAACCCCAAAACCGCCGGAGTCCTCGCCGCGTTCCTCACCCTCGTCCGCTGCGAGGCGAGCTGGCCTCTCCATGTCCCCTGACCATGAACCCCGACCGTTGCCAACGGAGTCGAATCAGTGCTCAGTGGGGCGTGTGCCCGGTGCGCTGCCCGCTCCGGCAGCCGGCGCCGCCGATGTAGTAGGCGTTGAGATAATTCGGACCTGCACCCGGTAGCTGCGTGCGGCCGGGACTGACGCAGAGGTGGTAGTCGTTCGTGCTGCCGCCCTCTCGGACATCGACGTGTACCCGCACTGTCGTCGGGCCGCAGTGGTTGTAGGCGGCGAACTGGGACGACTGGACGCTGTACCGGAAGAAGCCACACGGCGGCGGGGCGAAGGAGCTCACCTCCGCCTGATGCGCCTGCGGACCGCTCGTCGGCTCGGCGTGAGCTGGAGTGGGAAACGCTGACATGGCCAGCGCGACACCTGACGCTGCAGCCAGCGCGGCTTGGAGAGGACGAAGGGAAAGCTTCACTGACACTCCCTGGGGTGGGCCCGACCAATGGCGACAAGATGATGGGCTCTGCCTGACACCACGACACCTTCTGAGCGCCGCACTGCCCCCAGTAGGGTAACGGGAAGTGCATGATGTATGGCCAAAAGTCACTACATTGAGTGTCAGATGAGACTGAAACGGAAATGAGGTGGCGAATCCTCCAGGATGCTCGTCCGGCTCAGCTTCCGAGAGTCGGCGTCGACCCCGTGGGAGGAGCCGCGCGAGGCCCACTCGTCCGCCTCGCCAGCCAGCACCGGACGTCGCCTGATGGGCCCGCACGCCCCCGCCGCGCCCGCATTGCCTTCCCCGGTTCCGCCGGCAGACAGCTGAAGCACATCACCACCGAGGCGGAGATCCACGCCCGAGGCCACGCGCTCGCTCGCGTGTCCGCTCGGGGGCTGATGTTCTTGCACGCGACGCCGTGCTCAACGCCAGTCGCCGTCACCGCCGAGGCGGTCCGCTGCCGCATCGACTTCAAGTACGCGATGGCCATGGAGCTGGATGACCCCGGCTTCCACCACAGCGTGCTGGCTGATTTTCGCGACCGTCTCACCGAAGATGACCGTGCTGACCGACTCCTCGACCTTGCGCTGGCCCGCCTCAGGGAGGCCGGACTGGTGCGCGAGCGCACCACGCAGCGGACCGACTCCACCCACGTCCTGGCCTTGGTGCGGGACCTGACCCGCCTTGAGCTGATCACCGAGGCGGTTCGCGCCGCACTCGAAGAAGTTGCTGGCACCACCCTCACCTGCTGGACGAGCTGGTCGACGAGGACTGGGGATGTCGCTACGGGCGGCCGGTCCGCCTGGGCAAGAACCCACCAAGCCCAAAACCAGGATCCTTGCCACCGGAAACGATGCCGTCCGGCTCCTGGAACACCTCTACCAGCACGGAGCGGACCGCACGCCCGGCCCTCGCGTCCAGGCCCTGCGCCAGATCGTCGTGCAGAGCTATCACCATGACGCCGCAGGACACCTGCGCTGGCGCACCGCCGAGACGGAAGGCGGGCCAGGGCTGCCGCCCTCGTCCCGGGCGGTCGTCTCTCCCTACGACACCTCGGCCCGCTACGCGCGCCATGGACACATCATCAGCTGGAAGGGGTTCTCCGCTCACCTGACCGAGACCTGTGCTCCCGACAGCCCCAACGTGATCACGGACGTGGCCACCACCGCGGCCACCACACATGACAGCAAGGTCCTGCCCGGCATCCACACGCGCCTGGCCCGTCGCGGCCTGCTGCCCGCCGAGCACCTCGTCGACAGCGGCCACACCTGCCTGCCCCACCTGGAACAGGCCACCCGGGAACACAAGGTCACCGTCACCGGACCACTGCCGGGCAACCCCACCCGCCAGCACCGCCGAGGCGAGGGCTTTGCCCGGGACGAGTTCCACATCGACGACGACCGTGAGCAGGTCACCTGCCCTCGGGGGCAGGTCAGTGCGGGCCGGCACGGCCCCTGCCCGACCTCCTCGTCCACTGCGGCCCCGCTGATCGTGGCCAGGTTCACCAAGAGCCAGTGCCGTCCCTGCCCGGCCCGAGCCCAGTGCACCAGCACCGCCGACAGCGCCCGCACCGTGGGCTTTCCCCCGCGAGAGCTCCGCGACCTACAACTTCGCGTCCTCACCGAGCAGCAGACGCCCGAGTGGAAGGCTCGCTATGCGGTCCGCTCCGCAGTGGAGGGCACGGTCAACGAGTTCGTCCACGGCCACGGCATGCGGCGCTGTCGCTACCGAGGGCAGGGAAAGGCCCACATCCAGCACGTCCTGACCGTCATCACCGTCAACATCGAGCGCCTCAGCGGACTGTCCCCGACCGAGGAAACTCCCACGCCCCGCCGACCGACCGCCTTTCAGGGCTACCTCGACCAGCGCGAGATTCCCCGGCTGAAGTCCTGGCGAACCCTGGGCAGCTGACCCCGACGAATCCAAGATCCCCGACAGAGTCAAGTTAGGGCCGACCAGTTCGCGGCCGTCCTCGAGGACATCGACCGCCTACGGACTGCCTGACCCCGAACAGCGCACCCTCTGGGAGATCCTGCGCGAGCAGCATCTGGCAGGCCTCGCCCAGCAGAGGCCGGCCGTCGCCTGATGTCTTCTCACCCGCGCGACCGCCGTGCCCGGGTTGCGTTCTCCGACGAGGCCGCCAAGCAGCTCGAAGCCATCACGGACGAGGCGGAGCTCCACGCCCTGGACCGCGTCAAAGCCCCGTACGTCATTCGTGCCAGGTGGTGTCCCTGACCCAGGGCAGTGCGAACCGTTCCAACAACACCAAGGCAAAGTAGAGAAGGATGCTCATCAACCCGATCAGGATGATCGCGGCCCATGCGGTGGCGGTGTCGCCCACCCCGCCGGCTTGCACGATCAGATAACCCAGCCCAGCCTCACCGGCCTGGAACTCGCCGATGACCGCACCGATCGCGGCGAGCGGCATGGCCACCTTCAACCCGACGAAAATCTGCGGCAGCGCGGCGGGAAACCGTACCTTCCGGAATGCCTGCCAACGAGAGGCATCCAGCGAGTGCGCCAACTCGGCCAGGTCCGCCGGGGTCGAGGTCAGGCCGGTCGCGGTGGACAGCACGATCGGGAAGAAGCAGAGCAGGAAGACCATGGTCAGGACCGGCTTCTGTCCCCATCCGAGCGCCCCCACCAACAGGGGGCCGAGCGCGATCTTCGGAACCGCGTTGACGGCTACAAGCAGCGGCGTGAACATGCGCTCCAGTACCCGCGAGGCGGCCAGCGACAGTCCGATCGAAACTCCGCAGGCGCTGGACAGAACGAATCCGACCACCGTCTCCACCGTAGTGTCGCCGGTGTGTTCCAGGAACCGGGCCGGGGTAGCGGTGAACGCCGAGAGCACAGCACCCGGCGGAGGCAGTACCGCTGGGTGGATCACCTCCAGCGCCGATGTGAGAAGCCACCACACGCCGATCGCGACCAGCAGCCCGGCCACCGGCAGCAGCCCGACGCCGACGCCCATCCCGCGACGTAAACCGACTTCTGGCACGGGCTCAGGCCTTCGGCACCAAGCCGAAGCCGATGATCTGCTCAGGGGTCAACTTCTTCGGCAGCGCGCCCGCGTCCTCCAGAATCCTGATGCCCCTCGCCACCCGCCCGGAGTCCAGCGTTCCGATCGTCGTGACGGAACCGTCTTTCGGAGTGACGTACGCGGCCATCAACTCCAACTCGGCTGCCGCAGCGCCCGGATTCGTGGTGTCCACGTGCCGCCTCAAGATCTCGGAGGCTTCCTTCGAGTGGGCCAGGCTGTACTCCAGGCCCTTGAGCAGGGCGGTGGTGAACCGCCGCACCATCTGCGGATCCTGCTCGGCGATCTTCTTGGACGTGATCAGTACGTTCCCGTACAAGTCGGGAATCACGTCGCTGTACGGCAGCAGCACGGCCTTCTTCTTCGTCACCGCCTCGATGGTCGGCTTGCCCACCACGAACTGGCCGATACCGTCCACCGAGCCGCCGGCGAGGGTACCCATCAGGGTCTGCGCCTCGCCATTGACCCAGGTCACCTTGTCGGCGTCCACGCCGGCCAGCCGGGCGTACGTCGGGAAAAGGTTGCGTACGACGGAGCCGGGCGCGTCGGCAAGCCGTTTGCCTTCGAGGTCCTTCGGTGTGGCGATGCCGTTGCCCTCGGTGGTGGCGATCGCGGCCATGGTGTGCTGCTGGATGGCGGCCACCGCGACGAAGTCCTTCGACTGGCCGTTGCCCATGTGCAGCAGACCTCCCGTCAGGTCGATCGGGCCGAACTGCGCCTGGCCGCTGACGACGGCCGGGATCACACCGCCGGTGCCCTGCCCCGGCCTGATCCTCACGTCGAAGCCAGCCTCTTCGAAAAACCCCTTGTCCTTCGCGACCCAGGCGTATGCGTCCCGGCCGAAGCTGCCGAAGGAGGTCAGGTAGGTCACCTTCTTCAGCGCCGTGCCGTCGTCACCGGCTTCCGCGTCGGAATCCGAGCCGCCGCAGCCCGCCATCAGCGCCAGCGCGGTGGTCAGGGCTGCCGCGGTGACCGTACGGGCGAACCGGATCATGCGCACAGTGTTGTCCTTTCCGGCCGCCGAACGCGTCGGCGGAGGGGCGTCGAGACAGACGAGACGGAACGGCGGCACAGAGCTGCCGAGGGCATGACACGTGGTGCAGGCAACAGCGTACGAGGGATGGTTAGTTGTGGGCCAGGTGTATGTCATTGGGCCATGTATCGACCGGACGACAGGTACCGCCGACCGGCCTGCTGCGGGTAGCCTGATCGGGCGGCAGGACCCGGCCGGCACGACGATTGCCCGTGGATGGGGAGACCGCCGGATGATCAGACTCACCGGTGTGTCCCGGAGCTTCACCAGCCGGTCCGGCTCGACCTCGGCGCTCCAGGACATCGGCCTTCACATCGCCGAGAGCGAGTTCGTGGCGGTGGTGGGCCGGTCCGGGTGCGGCAAGTCCACGCTGCTCCGGCTGATCGCCGGTCTTTTGCCGGTCACCGAGGGCGAGATCACCATCGGCGGCGAGCGGGTCACGGGAGCCCGGCGCGATGTCGCCATGCTGTTCCAGCGGCCGGCCTTGCTGCCCTGGCGGTCCGTTCTCGACAATGTCCTGCTGCCCGTGGAGATCTTCGGCTGGAACAAGGCGAAGCACCGCGAGCGGGCATACCGGCTGCTGGAGACGGCCGGACTGCATGGCTTCGAGAAACACCGGCCGCACGAACTGTCCGGCGGTATGCAGCAGCGCGTCGCGCTGTGCCGGTCGCTCATGGGCGAGCCACGGGTGCTGCTCATGGACGAGCCGTTCTCCGCACTCGACGCACTGACCCGCGCGGACCTCGCCGTGGAGCTGCAACGCATCCACCTCGGGAACTCCTCCACCGTCGTCTTCGTCACCCACTCGATAGACGAGGCCGTGCTGCTCGCCGACCGGGTGGTGGTGCTCACCCCGCGCCCAGGCCGGATCCGCAAGATCGTCGACATCGCCATACCTCGGCCGAGGACGCTGGGCCGAACCGCGCACCTGAGCGAAGTGGCCCGGTGCAGCGCCGATCTGCACGAACTGCTGATGGAACGGGACCTGTCCGGGACGGCCGAAACGGAGCAGCGATGAGCCTGCGGATCTGCGTCTTCACCGAGCCGCACCGCGGCGCCGACTACGAGGATCAGCGGCGCCTCGCACAACTCGTCGAGGCCGGCGGATTCGAAGGCTTCTTCAGGGCCGATCACTATCAGACGATGGGTGCAGATCCCGGCCTGCCCGGCCCCACCGACGCCTGGCTCACGCTCGGCGCGCTCGCCCGGGAGACCTCCAGGATCCGGCTGGGCACCCTGGTCACCTCGGCCACCTTCCGGCTGCCGGGGCCCCTCGCCGTGATGGTGGCGCAGGTGGACCGCATGAGCGGGGGGCGGATCGAACTGGGCCTCGGTGCGGGATGGTACGAACGGGAACACACCTCGTACGGCATCCCGTTCCCGCCCGCGCCGGAGCGCTTCGATCGGCTGGAGGAGCAGCTGGCGGTGATCACCGGCCTGTGGCGGACACCGGTCGGCGAGAGCTTCAGCTATCGCGGTGACCACTACCAGCTCGTCGACGCGCCCGCCCTCCCGAAGCCCGTGCAGGTGCCGGGGCCGCCCATCATCGTGGGGGGCCGCGGCACCAAGCGCACCCCGGAGTTGGCGGCTCGGTACGCCGATGAGTTCAACATGCCTTTCAAGTCGGTGGCCGAGACCGCCCGCGCGTACCGACGGGTCGGCGAGGCGTGCGATCGGACCGGGCGGGCCGACGCCGGCCGACCACCACTGGTGCTGTCGGCCGGTGTCGTGGCGGCCATCGGTCGTACGGACGCGGAAGTGCGGCGGAGGGCCGCCCCGCTCCACGCCAAGAGCGCGTTGCCGCCGGAGGATGCGGTGGTAGGATCACCGGCCCAACTCGTCAAACAACTTGGTGAGTTCGCCGCGATCGGCACGACCCGTATCCATCTGCGGCTGATCGACTTCAATGACCTCGACCACCTGGAACTCATCGCCGGTGAGGTGCTCCCGCAGTTGTAGAGCGTGAAAGCCACGACACGCCGCCGTGCCGAGGTGCCGCTTGGCCCAGCAGACTGCGGACATAGTCCCGCATCCGCCACCGCAGATCCGCCCGTCCGAACCGGCCCGCCACCCGTCAATCACCGATTCCAACTCCGCAGCGCAACAACTGACCTCAGTTATCGCCTCCATGCCATGACAACGACAACCGCCAGCTCAGGACACGAACCGCTGCTGGAGTACTAGTACTCCAGCAGCGGTTCGCTATCTGGCCTGGTCATAGGCGTCGTCGGGAGTGTAGTTGACTGCTGACGCGTCAGGGGCGGTCTCGCCGGACCGCCCCTCCAACGAAAGACATCGAGAACTGTCCGAGCTGTGACGAGGGCAGCCTTCCCGCGTGATCGACGACCTTGCCGACGCGACCTGGGACCGTGAACTCGACGCGAAGCCGCCGAATTGATGCGGCATCTCGGAACCGCCGCCTTGGTGATATGCCTATATCTGACGGGAATGCGTCCGCAGGAAGTTGCAGCCCTGCGGTCAGGCTGCTGTCCTGACCCGCAGCTTGCTCCGGACGGCACAGTCCAGCGCCACCTGATCCGCAGCCGTCACTTCAAGAACGTCACCGATGACGACGGCAACCACGTCTCCGCCGGTGAACAACGCGCTGTCCCCTGGGTTGCGATCACCCCTGTCGTCCGGGCGATCCGAATCCTCGAACGCATGGTTCCCCACGGTGAGCTGCTGTTCAGCGCCACCCATCACGACTTCGTGGGACGACGAGGCCGCCATGGAGCGTTGAAGCAACACGCCCTGAACCTTCGGATCGAGGACTTCATCGTGTGGGTGAACCGGGAGGCCCAAGTGCAAGGGCTGCCGGACCAGTCCATCCCCCAGGACCCCCACGGCGCGCTCGGCATGTCCCGGTTCAGAAGGACCCTCGCCTGGCACATCGCCCGACAGCCCGGAGGGCTGGTCGCCCTCGCGATCCAGTACGGACACCTGCGCACCATCTTGTTACGGCTCCCGAAGCCGCGGTGGCATCCACTCTGTCCTCGACATCGAGACGGCCCTGGCGGCCGCTGACACCGCCGCCCACCTGCGCGACCGTGTGGCTGCTGGGGAGAAGGTCTCCGGCCCGGCCGCTCGCCGGGCGTTGACCGCTGCTGCGATGACGCCGCGGTTCGAGGGCCGGATCGTCCCCACGACGTTCGCGAAGAAGGCCGCCAGGTTCCTCGTTCGGGACGGCGTCGTGCTTTACGACAACCCGGACGCCTTTCTGATCTGCGCGTTCAAGCGGGACAACGCGCTCTGCGAACCTGATCGGGGAGCGACCGCGCCGAGGCAGTACGCCTGCCAGCAAGGCTGCGGCAACGCCGTCCGCACCGACGCCCACGCACAGCAGATGCGGGAAAAAGCCGACGAGATCGATCTCAAGGCCAGCCTCCTCCCGGAGAAGCTCGCCAACCGGCTGCGTCGCAATACCGACAACTTGCGCAAGATGGCCGACGCCCATGATGCCACCGCACAGACCGCCGAGGCTCTGAAGTGAACCAGCAGAATCAGGACGAACGCACCTTCATCCGCGAGGCGATGGACCGGCTGCTGGCTGGCAAGGCCACCGCTTCCAACGGCAGCCTCACCGGCGCCGCGCTCGCCGCCGAGGCCGGCGTCCACCGCATGGCTCTCTACAAGCGGCACGCAGACCTGAAGAACGAGTTCGAAGAGCGCGTCCGCACGGAGACCAAGCAGGTCCCGGAGACGGAGAAGCAGCTGCGGGCGACCATCGCCAAGATCAAGAAGACCATCGCGAACCAGGACACCGAGCTCAAAGAACTTCGCGATCTGGTGACTCGCTTGACCCTTGCCAGCGCTGTTCTCACCCAAAGGGCGGATATCCCATCGCAGCGCACCCCGGCCGCTGACAACGTCATCCCATTCCGCCCGCCAACTACCTGAGCTCCTCAACTACCGCGGCCGCCACAGGCATCACGCTGCGGCGGCCTCGCTTCGTTCCAGGGTCCTTTCGAGCAAACCAAGGAAGGTGAACACAAGATTTGGCAGGGGACCGCACGCCACAGCCATGCCTCTGCGCCCTCGTTACTGCCGCCATCCCTGTGTTCCGTCCGGCAACCTGCGTATATGCGGAAGTCCGCTTGCCCCTTTCATGCTTGGGGCAGGCCACGGGCCTCGAGTGAACTGATCTCCAGCACAGCCGGGAGGGCCTCTCTCTCGAGGGGGCCGGCGAACTCGGTGGACTCGCTGCTCAACAGGTTCACGTTGAACTCCAGAGGCTGGTCGGGGACCGGTGTCGGGTCCCACAACACCCGCTCGTACACAGTGGCCCCGTCCACCCGCCACCGGATGCAGTCGGGCTGCCAGTCGATCTCGTAGTGGTGAAACTCCTTCGACGCGTCGAAGCCGAGGTCGATGACCGCAGGCGTGCCCCGGTAGCCATACTCCAGCTTCGTGCCGGGGATGCCGGGGTTATAGAAGACGTTGACGAGCATGCGAGTCGTGTCTTGGCCGAGGATCTCGATGTCGATCTCCTGGCGAGGACCGTTGCGGTGGAGAAACAAACCTGTCACCAGGCCTGATCCGGAGGGGGCGCGCAGGCGAGCACTGAAGGCGCCGTAGGTGAAAGATGGGCGGCTGGCTATGGCGGCCCCCGTGAGGTCGCGGACTTTACTCACCTCCTCTCGGAGCGTGAGCGTGGCGGGTCCGCGCGGCGGCAGGGTTGCATTGCCGGGCCGGAAGAGGGCTCTGTTGCTGGGAAAGGTGTCCTCCCGGAGGTACCAGTGCCTGTCCTCAAGCTGGGTGCCCTCGTGCCACATGGCCGCATTCTGGCTGGCCTGAAGAGCGTTGTCCTGTGGGGCTGACATTTTCGGCATGATGCCCGACCACCCCGCGCGTTGAATGATCCAGGGGCTGGTGTCCCAGGCCAGAGGGTGTCCGGAAGCGCTCGCGTCACTCTGTGAGCGGGTTGCGACACTCCGCTGGCCCTGCTCGGGCTGGCTTGGCCAGGGGTGGGTGGGGTAGTCGCATGCGAGGAATCTGGCGAGTGTCTGCCAGGGGTCGGGGTCGTCGGCCGGGAGCATGAGTCGTCGTTCGGGTCGTTGTTGATCCCATGCTTCCTGGAACGGGGACGGTGGCTTCGCCGCCGTCGCGGACATGGTCGTCATGATGAGGCGCACCCGATTCGCGGAAACGATACGGGCGACCTCGCGCGGAGTCAGGGAGCCGATATTGACATATGCGTCGAATATGCGGCGCCGACTACCGCGGACGAGCGCTTGGGTTTCGTCGGCGGGCAAGGTGGTCAGATCGCTGACACAGCGGAATCCGAGGACGGAGAGTGCCTTGGCAAGAGTGGACAGACCGGTTCCGGGCTCGCCAATGACCAAGATCGGGTCCCGTGTCGGTCGGTGCTGGAGGGATTGGGGCGCTTCGCGCCGGATGGCGCCCACTTTCGCCAGGACCGGCATGACGGAGTAGGAGTTGCTCGAGGCGATGCCTGGTCGCTGCTCAATAATGGGGCGGTGCGTCATCTGTACATTGAGGTGGCCGAACTGCTGGTTGATCCACAGGTCGATGGGGCCGTGGGCCGGCAGCTGGTCAAGTAGCTTGCGTGCTCCAGCTTGGGAGAGCACGTAGCCGGAAAGCTGCCAAACTCCCCCAGTAGGGCACCGCAGTAGAAACCTTCTGTGGCGTCGAGGGTCTGCTTCCTCACCGGTCTCTTGGTAGGAGAGGTAGAGGAGATCAACGGGGTGGCCAGCATCGGAGCTTGCCTGTATGTCGCTCCAGGCGTGCTCGAGCACGGACATACATGTCCGGGTGACGTACGCATCGTCTTCAAGTATCAAGGTGTAGGGAGCGTCGTTGGTGGCAATGAGCTGCCAGACGTGGATGTGTGAGAGGGCTACCGCGATCTCTTGCGGCGTCATGTCGATGCGTGTGGCGCGTGCGGCGTCGTCGATGTCGAGGCGAGGATGCGGGTCGACCAGAAGTTGCTCGGCCAGTGTGTAGGTGGGCTCAAGGAATTCCGGCGGAGGTGAGTCCTTTAGGTAACGGGCGTCGACCGCCGGGAAGCGTCTGGCAAGGGTGTGCAGCGGGTGGCCTGCCGCGTCACGGAGCCGACTGAGTTCACGGTTGACCATGGTCCACCGCTCTTGAGCGCGGTCGAGGTTGATCACGTAAATGCGCTCGATCGCCGTGGCCGCATGGTGGGACGAGAAAGCGGTGCTCCGCCGGCGAGTTGAAAGGTGCCTGGTGCGGTAGCGTGCGTGTGCCCACAGGGAAATGGGCAGGCCGTGCAGGGAACTGATGTTCATGGGTGGGGAGACACTGCCTCTGTTGTTCGAATGGTCTGCGGCTGGGCCACGTGTCCGGTCCAGTGGTCAGTGCTGCTGGCTCCATAGGCGCCAATTGCGCTCGTCACTGCGGTAGCTGAGCGGCCACCGGCTCACGGCTACGGTGTCCCAGGTAAGGAGGATTTCGACGTCGATCGATTGTCCGAACTGCTCCCGGTGAAGCGCATGTCGGGCGAGTGCGACGGTGAGGTTGCCTGGCCCAGTCAAGGACTGGATGTCCAGGGGACCGCCGGTGTGAGCGAGGAGCGCGGCCGTGGATGCCTGAAGCGCCGCAACGATGACGGGATGCCCGGCAGGCGCGATGATCGGGTTGTTGTTGACGTAGTGGATGAACGTGCCTCTGTAGCCGTCGGCTGTCATGGCCTGCTGCGGGTCCACCATGGTGTCGGTGGCGGTGTCGTAGCACAGCGCCTGCAGTCGCAGCCGCGAGTCGGGGAACAGAGGGGTCCAGTCGGTGCCCTGATAAACGTCGTCCGCATCGACGTAGAAGCCGCCGTTTCGGGCGAGGTAGCACAGCCGGAAGTAGTCGCTGCGCATCGCCGGGTGAGAACAAGAGTCGAAGGCTGCTGTATGCGCCTCACCGAACAGGAAGTTGATGAGCTTGCGCGCCGAGTCGTCGTCGTAGACCTCACGTCGAAAGCCCTGGTCTTCCAGCACCGTCCAGCTCGTCATGCACTCCTGGACATCGGCGGGGATGTGTGCGGAGTCATCCCAGAACTGGACGATCACGCGGGGAATGGGGTCGGCATGTGCTGCTGTCGTGGGCTTGGACAGCATGCCGGTCAGGTGCCGAAGGTATTGGGACCTGTATGCGTGGTCCTCTTCGATGTCCTGCGCGGTGAGTGTGCGCTCCCCGACCGCCTCCGGCTGGCCGTACAGCCCAGGCGGCGTGGGCACGGTCATCGGGCCCCCTGCCGGAAGCTCGGCCTGTTGATCTTGAATCCATCGCTCCGGGCCACGGAATCTCCCCTTGCCTTTTGTGTTCTGTTCTTAATGGTAGTGAGAAGAGAACGAAGGGAAGACGGTTGCGTCGCGCTGTCGGGCGACTCGTAGCGCTGACCCTGCCTTCACTACAAGCCTTGAGCTCTGAACACATGGACTTGACAGGGAAGCCGGTCAGCTGGCCGACCGCGTCGTGGGTGACGACGATCTCGGGGCGGAAGTCACGGATGTGGGCGACGAGACGGCCGATGGCCTCGTCGAGCGGCGCGTCGACGAGGCGGGACTCACCGGGCGCCGACTCGGGGTTGCGGGCATCGCCGTAGCCGAGTAGCCGCGGGGGACCGGCGCCCAGGACAGTGAGGGCATCGGCGAGTTCGGGCGCGCGCCTGCTGGACGGTGCCCAGGTGGCGGTGACGACACCGGTGCGTGCCCCGGCGGCGTGGTGCTGTGCGAGTACGCCGCCGGCCAGGAGGCTCACATCGTCCGGGTGCGCGAACACCCTTACTGATCGTTTCAGAATGAAGTTCGTGCGCAGGGCTTGGCGGTCGGGTGTCGTGTCGGCAGGATCTGTTGGGTGTCTGCTGAGCTTGTGCCTGACGACCTGTGGGAACGAGTGGCTCCGCTGTTACCTCCTCGTCCGCCCAGGCGACATCGGTATCCCGGGCGGTTGCCGGCGGATGACCGGGCTGCGTTGCGGGGCATCGTCTACGTTCTGTGCAAGAGCGTGAGCTGGCGGGACGTTCCGGCGGAACAGGTCGGATGCAGCGGGGTGACAGCCTGGCGGCGTCTGCGGGACTGGACCGAAGCCGGCGTCTGGCCGCAGCTGCATGAGGTGCTGCTGGCGGAGCTGCGGGCTGCGGGTCTGCTGGACATGGACGACGCCGCGATCGACGGCTCGCACGTCCGAGCGCTCAAAGGGGGGCTCACACCGGACCTTCGCCGGTTGACCGGGCTCGGCCCGGCAGCAAGCACCACTTGATCGTCGACCGGCATGGCACTCCGCTGGTCGTTTCGCTGACCAGCGGAAATCGGCACGATGTCACTCAGCTGATGCCCCTGCTGGACGCGATACCCCGCATTCGGGGCGTTCGCGGCCGGCCACGTCACCGACCAGGCCGGCTGTTCGCCGACCGCGGCTACGACTACGACAAGTACGTCGGCTTCTCCGGGCACGCGGCATCACACCGAAGTTTGCCCGGAAAGGCACCACGCACGGCTCCGGACTGGGAAAGACCCGCTGGGTCGTGGAGCGGACCTTCGCCTGGCTTCACCAGTTCAAGCGACTGCGGATCCGCTACGAGATACGCGCCGACCTCCACCTCGGACTGCTACAACTCGCCTGCAGCATCATCTGCCTGAGACGACTCCGAACCTCATTCTGAAACGATCAGTATGTATCGGCGAGTGCCGGCAGCGGTGTGGGCGGCGACTGGTTCGACGCCATCCCTCTCTCCTCCCTGCGTACCGCCTTCGTCATCGGGGACGTCGTCGGCCATGGCCTGCAGGCGACCGCAGCGATGGGGAGACTGGCCACAGCAGTACAAACCCTGGCAGACCTCGATCTCGACCCCAGCGAGCTCCTCGCCCGGCTGGACGACCTTGTCCTGCGCCTGGCCGCGGAGCAGGATGCCCGGCAGGCGGGTTCGCAGGACGATCAGAGCGCGGCTGCGGCCGGGGCCTTCGGAGCTACCTGCCTCTATGCCATCTATGACCCCGTGAGCCGCCAGTGTGCCGTGGCGAGTGCGGGCCATCCGCCCCCGGCCCTTCTGCGCCCCGGCGAAACGACGGCGTGCCTGCTCGACCTGGAGCCCGGGCCGCCCCTTGGCATCGGCGGCATGCCGTTTGAGACGGTGGAGGTCGAAGCGCCGCCGGGCAGTGTGCTGGCGTTCTACACCGACGGGTTGGTCAGCGGGATCGCAAGCGACTGGAGCCAAGGCACGGAGCGGCTGGTTCAGACGCTCAACGCCGGCCGAAGCGCGGGCACCCCCCTGCGCCGACTGGGACACGACGTCACTTCTGCGCTCGCGAGTACTCAGCGGCGCGACGACGCCGCGCTTCTCCTGGCCAGAACCAGGGCGGTGTCTCCGGATGACATCTGCTTCCAGCATCTGCGCGCCGAGGAGTCGGTGGTTGCCGAGGCGCGCCATTCGGTTGTGCGGCAGCTGGCGGCCTGGGGGCTCGACGAGTTGGCCTTCACCACCGAGATCATCGTCAGCGAACTGGTGACCAACGCCATTCGCCACGCCGGCGGGCCCATTGGCCTGCGGCTGATTCGAAGCTCCGTGCTGGTCTGTGAGGTGACAGACTCGATCAACACCCAGCCCAGGATGCGCAGGGCCCGATCCACGGACGAGGGTGGCCGCGGTCTCTTCATCGTCGCCCAACTCGCCCAGCGCTGGGGCAGCCGCTACGGCCCCACAGGAAAGATCATTTGGGCTGAGCAGGCTTTGCCCGTGACCTGAATGCGCCGACCGCCCGGCGGAGGTCGAATCGTCCCACTCGGCGCACTCTGCGCTTCGGCCGGGAGAGGGGACGGATGATGTGCGAGCACCCCCGGCATGCGACGACTGGGCATCCCGACCGAGCCCAAGGTTGTCCTGCGTGAGGCGGACGGGGGTGCCAAGAATGTCGGCGATGGTGCCGCTGGTACCCCAACGATCGGACCCTTGCGCCGAGGGCTGGAGCATGCCCGGCGCCATCCCCGGGGGAGAGGGGATCCGGAGCCGGCGATCTGGGACCGAAGGCAGGGGACGGATCGCTGAGCATGAGGCCTCACAAGGCGTGTCTCCGGCATGGTCGGCGTTGATCGTAGCTTCTCCGACCCCAGACGGAAAGCGCTTTCCTTGACGGCGACCCAGTCTGGCCTAGAGGGCGGCTCGCTGATGTGGGCCGGGGGAGCATCTCCGCGTGATCTGGTTTGCATTCGGATGTTGACAGAGGGGAGGTGGTCTTGTCCTATAGAAAGCGTTTACCCACCCCGGATCCTTGCGTGAGACGCCACCGCACTGTCGGCATCGGCTGTAGACGGCACCGGATCCAGTCGATCAGACGACGTGACCCGCACACGCCACGTCGAGGAGACGAACGTGAGAAGCAAGACCGTGGCGCGAACTCCCTCCAGCCGAGCCCCGCATTCCCGGAAAGCCTCCAGGAGAGCAGCCGCGAGCGGCTGGATCGGGAGCGCCCTTGAGTACTACGACTGGTTCATCTACGCCCAGGCCGCCGCGCTGATCTTCCCAACCGTGTTCTTCCCTACGGGGAACCCCGGCGTGGCCATCATCGCCTCACTGGGCACGTACGCCGTCGGCTACATCGCACGGCCCATCGGCGCATGGCTCCTCGGACACTGGGGAGACAAGCGGGGACGCAAGAACGTGCTGGTCCTCGCCATGCTGCTCATGGGTGTTTCGACCTTCGCGGTCGGGCTGCTCCCCACCTATGATCAGATCGGGATCCTGGCCCCTTGCCTGCTGCTTCTCCTCCGCCTCGTCCAGGGGTTCGCAGTGGCCGGCGAGCTGAGCGGTGCCAGCGCCATGATTGTGGAGCAGGCGCCGTTCGGCCGTCGCGGCTACTACGCGAGCTTCACACTTCAAGGCACACAGGCAGGGCAGGTCTTGGCCGCCGCCCTCTTCCTTCCACTCTCTGCAGTTCTGTCCGACGAGGCCTTCAACTCCTGGGGCTGGCGCGTCCCGTTCCTTCTCAGCGCACTCGTCGTCTTCGCCGGCTACTTCATCCGCCGCCGGGTCGACGAGACGCCCACGTTCCTTGAAGGGGAAGCGCAGGAGAAGAGCGCGAAGGCCCCCATCGTCCAGGTGCTCAGGGAAAGCGGGCTCGATGTTGTACGAGCGGTGTGCATGACACTGGTCAACGTCGTCGGTGTGACGGTGGTCGTGTTCGGGGCGGCGTACGCGACACAGCCCGGTTACGGCCTCGAAATGAGCAGGGACATCTATCTGTGGCTGCCCATCGTGGCCAACCTCATCGGGGTGGCGCTCATCCCGTGGTTCGGTGACCTCTCGGACCGTTATGGCAGACGGCCGCTGATGATTCTCGGCTCACTGGGATCGGGCGTGCTGTCATGTGCCTACCTGTTCGCCGTGAGCCAGGACAATGTGCCACTCGCCTTCATCCTCGCGGTCGTAACGTGGGGCGTACTGTTCCAGATCTGGAACGCCACGTTCGCCAGCTTCTTCCAGGAGCTCTTCCCGGCCCGGACCCGTGTCACTGGGTTCGCGATCTCCCAGAATCTCGGGCTCGCCATCGTCGCCTTCCTGCCGAGCCTCTTCACGCTGGTGGCTCCTCCGGGATCCGCGAACATTCCGCTCGTCGTCGGCGGCCTGTGCCTCGGAATCACCATCATCGGCGCGATGGCAGCCTGGTCGGCGAGGGAGACACACCGCATCCCCCTCGACAAGCTCGGCACACCGGACGCGGAACCCGTGTCGCGTGAGGAATACGACCGGATCCGAGCCGCTGCGCGGTGACCCGACCGACGAACCGGACGGCGGCGGGACCTCGCCCGACTGCCCAGACCCGCCGCCGTCCCGAAGGTCTTTGAGTGCGCCGTCGCCCCGACGGTTTCCCCATCGGCATCGGGCGCGCTACGTCGTCCAGCCGCTGGACCTGCCCTCCGGGCCTGCCGCTGCTCATGCCCGCGCGTCGGCGGCTCGCGCCGACCAGCTGCGCGCGGTGCGCCGACCAGGCCGCCGCCTCACGTGCCTGACTCTTACGCGAGAAGAAGCGCTGAGCTTGATCAGTTGAAGTCGGCTGAGGCCGGAGCGACCGCGAGCGTGATGTGGGGAACGGCCCCCAGACAGAACTCGGCCGCCCGCTCAGGTCCGAGACGGTGCGCGTGGTGACGCAGTGTCGGCAGACCGATCAGCACCGCTGTTCGACCGCTTCGTCGAGGATCCCGTACGCGGCGAGCTCGCCGCCGGGCACCAGTTCGTGGATCAGGTGATGGCCGCCTCCGGATCGGTCTGCCAGTAGGCGGCGACCTTCGTGCTGGCGCTCACCAGATTCATCGCGGCGGTCTGTCCACTGTCGGCAGCGGCACGCCGTTCTCGCCGGGCGGGCCGGCTTGCTCGGCGTCACGGCGCATCGTGCCGCAGACGTCCGCCGGGCCTGCGCCCACCGACCGGCCCGGTGGCCGCCAACCGTGGCAGCCCCCTCCATCTGGGCCGTCACCCGGCGCGTCGAGGGCACCGAGACGAACGCCGGCGGGTGGACGGAAGCCACCAACACGCGGGCCGTCGCCGTCGGCGAGGCCCATGCCCCCAACTGACTCGCGCGGAGTCGTCCGAGTGCGCGGTGCCGGCTTGGTCACGGCGGCGGCTGCTGAAGAGGGCTTTGTGCCGGTAGTGGAGATGGCTTTTGAGCGCGCCGTGAGCCGTCGGTGAAGCCGTGGTGGAGACTCGCCTGCTGAGACAACTGGGTCGGATGCTGCGGGTGTGGGCGGGCTTGTGCGGGTGACTGGGCTGGGGAGGGTTGGGAAACAGCCCTCGGGGTTCTTCGCCGTCCACCGAGTCGGCGGAGAACCCTTGATTGACCTAAGCGTATTGGGGGTCTGGTGGTCCACCGACGCCATTTGCGCAACCAGTTCTCGATGTCATTCGTCGGAGGGGCGGTCGGGCAAGACCGCCCCTGACGTGCCGGCAGCCAACTGCACTCCCGACGGTGCCTCTGACCAGGCCAGATAGCGAACCGCTGCACCCCGAACCGGTGCGACACCTGAACATCGAACCAAACAACCTTGTCGGAATAACCCCCCCTTTTGATGCCATCATTGAAGCCGACCACGCCAACGTCGCGTCGCGGTAATTCCGTGGTCGGCAGGTCACGGGCTGGGCGTGAGCCCGGAGTCCCGCGGCGCGGGAGCCGGGAACCCTTCGGTCACACGGGTCAGTGTCTCCAGCGGCCGGGACAGCATCTCCGAGAAGGCGAGTTCGGCCGCGCCGACCAGGATGGCGTCGTCGCCGAGTTCGCTGACGCGCAGGCGCAGATCCTCCCGGCAGGCAAAGAGGGCGCTGGTGTTGATGCGGCTGCGCACTTGTGCGGCGGAGGCGAGGAAAACCTCCCGGAGGGTGCCGCCGAAGACGATCAGATCCGGGTTGAAGAGGTTGACGAGGGTGGAGATGCCGATGCCGAGCCAGTCTCCGACGAGGTGCAGCGCCGCACGTGCGCTGACGTCGCCGCGGTCAGCGGCGGTCACCACCGCCCGCACCGCCTCGGTGCCGGTGACACGACTGTCGCGTCCGGCGGCCTCCAGGAGGGTCTGCTCGCCTGCCTCGGCTTCCAGGCAGCCGTACCCTCCGCAACCGCACCGCCGTCCCTCGCGCGGATTGACGGTGATGTGGCCGACCTCGCCGGCGTAGCCGCGTTCGCCGCGCAGCAGTTCGCCTTCGACGACGATTCCGGCGCCGATGCCGATCTCGCCATGGAGGTAGATGAGGTTCCGGCTGGCCCTGCCGGCACCACGTCTGTATTCCGCGAGGGCGCCCAGATTGGCCTCATTGGCGACGAGGACCGGGATGTCCAGCGGCAGCCTGCCCGCCAGCTCGGCGGCGAAGTCGACGTCCTGCCAGCCCATGTTCGGGGTGAGGGTGACCAGCCCGTGGGGGTGGCGGACCATGCCGCGCACCGCCACGGCCACGCCGACGCACACGCTTGCCTCGGGAGCCGAGGCCAGCAGCTGCTGGGCGAAGTCGGCGAAGATGTCGGCCACCTCCGCGGGGTCCTGCCGGCGTTCCTGGGGCCAGGAGTACTCCCGCCGGTCCAGGAACACCCCGCCGAGCCCGATGAGCGCGGCGGCCAGACGCTCCACGCCGACGTCGAAGGCCAGCACGTGCACCCGCGTGGGCTCGGGCCGGACCACGAGCGAGGGACGCCCGGCCCGGCCGGTGTCCTGCGGCAGCTCCTCACGGACCAGACCCACTGCGGACAGCTCGCTGACCAGGCCGAGAATGGTGCTGCGGTTGAGACCCATCCGGCTGGTGAGAACGGCTCGCGAGGTGGGCCCGTCGAGATGGACGTGACGCAGGAGGGTGCCGAGGTTGTGCTGGCGGATCTCTTCCTGGGATGGGCCAGCTTTCATCGCGAGAAGACCTCAATGTTGAACCGAACGGCGGCGGGACAGTGCGTCCACACCGGCGGCCACCAGCAGCACCGATCCCGTGACAGCGTACTTGACACCGGAGGAGTAGCCCATCAGACCCATGCCGTTCTGGATCACGGCGACGACCAGACCGCCCAGCACGGCATCGATGACGCGCCCGCGGCCGCCGAAGAGGCTCGTGCCGCCGATGACGGCGCTGCCGACGGCGAGCAGCAGGACGTTGCTGCCACCGGTGTTCGGGTCCACGGAGTTGCCCCGGGAAGCGGCGATGATGCCACCCACGGCCGCCAGGGTGGAGCAGATCACGAAGGCGGCGATGCGGATGAAGGGGACGTTGATCCCGGCGCGGCGTGCCGCCTCCGGGCTGCCGCCCACGGCGTAGATGTGCAGGCCGAACCCGGTCCGCTGGAGGACGAGTGTGCCGAGCAGGACCAGGGCGCCGATGACCGGCACGACGATGGGAACGCCCTTGAGCGAGTCGACGACGACGTTACGGCTGCGTTCCTGGTTGAGGAGGAACACGGCCAGGCCACCGAGCGCGGTGATCATCCCGATCCGTACGGCGACGAGCATCGGGGGGACGTCGTGCAGGCCGCGCTTGCGGCGGTTGTGACTGCGGCGCAGTTGCAGACCGGCGTAAACAGCGACACACCCGGCGAAAAGGGCCCAGCCGAGGAGCGGGCTCAGGTTCTTGTTCGCGATGGCGAGGACCGTGGGGTCCTTGATGGAGATGTTGGTGCCTTCCTCGAGGAGGATGAGCACCACGCCCTGGAAGCCTAGGAACGCGGCCAGGGTCACGACGAACGAGGGGATGCCGACTTTCGCCACGAGGCTGCCGATGAGGAGCCCGATGGCAGCGCCCGTCAAGAGGGCTGCGGCCACCGCGGAGTACCAGGGCCAACCCTGGTTGGTCAGCAGGATGGCCAGGACAGCGGCGCAGACACCGCTGGCGTAGCCGGCCGACAGGTCGATCTCGCCGAGCAGGAGCACGAAGACGAGCCCCATGGCGATGGCGATGCTTCCGGCACTCTGAGTGAGGAGGTTGGAGAAGTTCAGATTCGACAGGAAGACCGGGCGCAGGAGGGAGAAGAAGACGCACAGGACGATGAGACCGCCGACGGCGGGAAGCGCGCCGAGCTCGCCGCCGCGCAACCGTTCCAGGTAACCGCGGCCGATGTCGCCGAGGCTGGGTGCTGCGGGCCTGCCCTCGTCGGAGGCGGCGCCGGACTGCTTCTGCTTCTGGGGTGTGAGGGCGGCGGTCATGCTGCGGCTCCCTTGGGGGATGTGGTCAGGCCCAGGTCACCGCTGCGGCCCGAGGTGATCAGTTCGACGACCTGGGAGTGCGTCACGTCCGAGGTCTTCACCTGGGCTGCCATGCGCCCCAGGTACAGCGCGGCGATGCGGTCGGACACCGCGAAGACGTCGTTCATGTTGTGGGAGATGAGCACGACGGCCAGACCTTTGTCAGCCAGTCGTCGCACCAGCTCCAGAACCTGTGCGGTCTGGGCCACGCCCAGGGCGGCGGTGGGCTCGTCCAGGATGACCAGTTTGCTGTTCCACAGCACGGCCTTGGCGATGGCGACGGTCTGACGCTGGCCGCCGGAGAGGCTGGAGACCTTCTGGCGCAGAGACTTGACCGTGCGGACGGACAGCCCCTTGAGCGTCTCGGCAGCCTTCTGCTCCATGGCCGAGTCATCGAGGACGAGGCCCCGGCGGATCTCGCGCCCCAGGAACATGTTCTGCACGATGTCGAGGTTGTCGCACAGTGCGAGGTCCTGGTAGACGATCTCCACGCCTAGCGCGGCGGCGTCCCGCGGGTTGCGCACCTGGACCGGATTCCCGTCGAAGAGATACTCGCCGCCGTCGATGGGGTGGATTCCGCCGATGCACTTGACGAGCGTCGACTTGCCGGCGCCGTTGTCGCCGACCAGGGCGGTCACCTCTCCGGGGTACGCGCTGAGCGCGACGTCGTGCAGCACCTGTACCGGGCCGAAACTCTTGTCGATTCCGCGCAGTTCCAGAATCGGTTTCGATGTCATGGGGAAGTCTCCTGAAAGGGCTGAGCGAGAGCGGGTCCGTGTCGCAGCGAGCGCGGGACCCGCGGTCGCGTTCGGGTCCGACGGGCTACTTGATGCCGGCCTTGTTGCACAGGGCCGCGTAGTTGCCCGTGCAGAGCTGGGCCTTGGTGACGAAGCCGTCGTCGATGACGTCCTGGATGTTCTCCTTGAAGACGGAGACCGGTGTCAGGAGGTGCGCCGCCACGTCGCGCTTGCCTTCCGGGTCATGGACGGTGGCGTTGGTCTTGGGCTTCTTGCCGCGGGCGAGGTCGATCGCGAGTGCGGCGGCCGCGTCGGCCTCCTTCTTGACGGCCTTGTAGACGGTCATGCACTGCTCACCCGTCAGGATGTTCTGCAGGCCCTGAACGGTGGCGTCCTGGCCGGTGACGGGCACGTCTCCGTTGCGGTGGTTCTTGCGCAGGACGGATATGACCGCGTTGGCCAGACCGTCGTTGGCGGCGAGCACGCCGTCGACGTCGGGCTGGCTGGTGTACATCTGCTCGAAGATGGTCCCGGCCTGGGCGCTGTCCCAGTTGGGTACGGACTGGTTGGGCCCCTTGGCGTACTCGCCGGAGGCGTACTTGGGGTCGAGGACGCTGTTGTAGCCGTTGGCGAAGAGCGTGGCGTTGTTGTCCGTCGGTGAGCCGTTGAGCTCGGCGACGACGGGCTTCTTCACTCCCTTGTCGCTCAGGCACTTCACGAGGCCCTGACCCTGCAACTTGCCGACCGCGGTGTTGTCGAAGCTGACGTAGTACTGGGCGGAGCCGCCGAGCGTGAGCCGGTCGTAGTCGATCGTGGCCACGCCCTGCGCCTTGGCCTTGTCGAGGACCGCCTTGCCGGTGCCGCTGTCGAGGTTCACGATGATCAGTACGTTCACACCATTGGTGATCATCTGGTCGGCGATGGTCTGGAACGCTTGCTTGTCGCCCTCGGCGTTCTGGATGTCGTAGTCCACGCCGGCGGCCTTGAACGCCGCGCTCAGGTAGGTCCGGTCTGCGGTTTCCCATCGGACGGACGACTTGCTGTCGGGGAGGATCACGCCGATCTTCGGCTTACCGGCGCCGGCCCCATCGGAACCGCTGCTCGAGGAAGAGCTTCCGCAGGCGGTGGCTGAGGCGAGGACGAGCGCAGACGCGGAGACTGCGACGAGGAGGGATCCCTTGCGCACGGCAGGGTCCTTTCGGGGGAGGGGCGTGCCCGGGGCTGAGCCGGACGTGCGTTGGACAGGAAGACGGAGGCGCACTCGGCATCCTGCGGCGAGTGACGATCCGGTGAAAGTTGTCTGCGAAAACATACGATCCCCGCCGCCGTCGCACCAGACTTCGGGCGGGCGGCAAGGTAACGATCGGGTCACCGCGTCCGGGTACGCGCCGCCTGCTGGTCGGCACATGGGCCATCGCACCTGCTCAGAAGGCGGTCGGATGTAGGCCGGTCGGTGTGCGGTTGATGTCGGGTGCGTGCGACACAAGGGGCCGAACCGGCCGTCAGAGCCTGACTTCAGCGGATTGATGCGAAGGGCGCATGGGAAGTCCGGCACGGGACTCTCAGTGAATTCGTTTACAGCGAAAACAATCCCGGTGCGGAAGTGCGGCAGGATCGGCTCGCCGGAGTCCGGCAAGCCGAGCACTGGTCTCGGGACTTGGGCCCGCGGCTCAGGTCGGGCCGGTCAGGCGCGAGGCACGGTGAAGGCGAGGGGCCGTGCGCGGCCGTCCGCGGCCAGGTGGACCTTGGTGCTCAGCCCGCCGCGGGAGTGTCCGAGCGCGTGATCGGCGGGCTCGCCGCAGTGGGCAGCCCTCTCTTGAGTGTTCCGGCAGTGTGTTGGTGGGCCCGGATGACCGCTCCAGGGGCGTCCACCCCCGCCTCGCCCCGCTCATCGCCCGCTGGGCCGAGCATCTCACCGACACATGCCCAAGCCGCGTATCGACGTCATCGTCCTGACGATGAACGACCGGCCGTCCGAGGAAACGGCCGCCCAGGAGACCCTCGTGGCACAGGCCGGTGTCGACGTGCGGGTGTGCGTGGTCGGCACCGGCTGCCGACCCGAGGTCGTGCCGCCCGGCGCGCTCAGCATCAGCCTGCCGGAGAACGTCGGCATCCCCGCAGGCCGCAACGCCGGCGCCGAGGCACTCCGTCAGGCAGGAAACCCGCGCACTGACTGTTCTTCCTCGACAACGACGCCAGCTTCCCACGCCCCGACATCCTCGTCCGGCTCGTCGCCGAGGCCGAGCAGCATCCGGAAGCGGCCTGGGTACAGCCCCGGCTGACGGGCCCGGACTATGTGACCACCCCGCGCCGCTGGGTCCCCCGGCTGCGCGCCTCCGCCCCGGGGCGGCCGGGGAGGGTCACCTCGATGACCGAGGGCATCGTCCTGATCCGGCGGGAGGCCTTCGACAAGGTCGGCGGCTGGGAGGGCAGCCTGTTCCTGAACCACGAAGGCTTCGACCTGGCCTACGGGCTGTACGCGGCGGACTGGAGCGGCTGGTACGCCGCCGGCATCCGTATGCACCACCCGCTCACCACACCGGCCCGCCACGCGCTGTACCACCGGCTCGCCGCCCGCAACCGGATCTGGATCGCATACCGCAACATCTCCCCGCGCTCCTCGCCCTCCACCTGGGCGCGTGGACCGTGATCACCCTGGCCCGGGCCGTACGCGGTGGCGGACTGCGTCAGACGCTGCGCGGGATGCGCGAGGGCTGGACGACCCGGCGTACGCACCCGCGGCACCCGATGAACCGGCACACCGTATACCGGCTCACCGCTGCCGGACGGCCGCCGGTCATCTGAACCTCCCGCCCGCCCACACCGCGGCGTCCTCCATGTCCAGCAGACCCGCCCTGCGCAGTTCTGCGAGGAGGATCTCGTGCAGGCGGGGCCAGACGCCGGCCTCGGTCCAGTCCCGCAGCCGCCGCCAGCACGTCACCCCACTGCAGCCGATCGTCTCGGTCGGCACGTCCGCCCAGGTCACACCCGTGCGCAAGACATAGATGATCCCGCGCAGGGCGGCCCGGTCGTCCGTCGGCAGCCGACCTGGAGACCGGCGACGACGCGGCGGACGAGGAGGGAGCAGCGGGGCCACGCGGTCCCACAGATCATCAGGCACAAGATCATCCGACACCCGCAGAACTCTGCCGCCCGCCAGCCCAACTGCCAAGCCCTGAACCAAAACTCATTCTGAAATGATCAGTAATCCTTGTAGGCGTGCTGGCCCGGGACGGTGCCGCCCAGGTCGAGGTACTCGTATCCGGCCGTGGTCAAATCCTGTGCGAGGTGGCGCAGGAGGGCGTGGCCGGGAGCGAGGTCCGTGTAGTGCGGGTGCATGGCCGGCACCACGGAGTAGGCCCGGCGGTGTCGCGTCAGGCAGAGCTGGGCGGCGACGATCTCGTCGTCCACGGCGAGGGGGTGGCGATGAACGCCATGCCGGCGCCACAGCGCTCAAGCACGGCCGGCCAGTGGAATGCGCCGGGAATGTGGGGCGAGCCGGCACGCGGCGCGTGGCCGGCCCAGCGGCGCTCGTGCAGGCGGGCCAGGACCGCGTAGGCGGGGAGCAGTTCGTCACCATCGCGGGTTCGCCGGTAGCTCACCTTGTGACGTTGGGCGAGTTCGTCCCAGGCGCGCCGGCGTCGCCTGTGCTCACGTCGGGTCGAACGGGACATCTCCTCATAGGCAAGGGGTAAGGAGATCTCGGCGCAGTCGGTGATGCTGGTGTGCCAGCCCCCAGGAGCGGCGGGGCCGGTGGACGTGAGGTGTCGGGCGAGGGCACTGTCTGCGGGCAGGCCCGCCATATCGACGTGCTGGCCGTCAGCCGCCAGCCCTTGTAGGTACCCGGCGAAAGCCGCCGCCACCTGTGAGTTTCAGCTGCCGGGCCCACGGCGCGGACGTACTCCCCCATCGGCGCAGACAGGGCGACCGTACGCGGTCGGGCGCCCGCACGGTCGCAGACCAGCGGCACAGCGGCCAGGACCTGGCGGGCGGACCCCTCGCACAGGGCAACGACCAGGCGCGAGTTGGGAGGGAGTTGGCGCGCCCACCCGGTGAGCCACGACGGTGACTGATAGGGAGTCGCCTGCGAGTCACGCCGGTACAGATCCGCCCACGACGACGCCATGAAAGCGCCGGCAGCGGCCCCCTCCAGCACACGCACCATCAGATTCACGATCGACTTCTTCCCCTCCGGACGCTCTTCGCGTCGCCTGTAACCACATGATCACGTCACCAGGACGGCGAATCGCCGCATCAATCGCGAGTTCACCCGGACGGGAACATCCGGAACGGGCCATGCAGGACCGGATCGAGCCGCTGATGCCGGCCGATCCGGTCCGCGGACGACGGTGGGCCGACCACCGGCGCACGCTCGAGCCCATTGCGTGGAAGTACCGCATCGACTCGCCCTGGCGTGACCTGCCCGACGAGCTGGGCTCATTGCAGACCGCTCTCAAGCGGTTGATCAGATGGGCGTCGACGGTGCCTACGTGGGCGAACTCGTGGCGGATCCGCGCCGCGGTCGCGGGCGCGGCCAGGGAGTAGGCGTGCAGGAGCCCGGGTCGTAGCCGACGGGCAGGCGCCCCAGTTCTCCCAGTCGAGCAGGATCAGGGGCGCACGGGTGAGGTTCGCCCAGTGAAGGTCGCCGTGGCCGGTGGTGTAGGCGTGGATCTGGATGGGGTCGATGCCGAGGAAGCGGCGGAAGTTGTTGTCGATCCATCGCTGCCGTACCGCCTCCCGATCGGTGGGCACCGTGGCGAGCGTCTCCAGCGCCGCGCGGAGATCCGCCCACCACGCGTCAGGAAGGGCGACATCCCGGGCGAGCACCGGCGTACCGCTCGTGACCGGGGGCACGGGGACGTATTCGGTGAGCTCGGCGCGGTAGGCGGTTTCGTCCGCGGTCCAATCGAGCAGGCCCCGCAGCCGCGGCCGGGGCATGGACCGGGGCACGAGGGCGTCCGCCGAGGCGGTGCCCTCCCACAGCCGCCCGCCTTGCTTCGCGACCGGGGCGGCCACGACGCGCAGCCAGCGGCCTGCCGGCTGAGGGTGCGGCCCTGCCAGCCCCATACTTCCGGGCCGGACGCGGTCACCTGGAGGCTGTGTGCCGCGGCGGCGTGAGCGGCCCGCATCCGCGTCTGCTCGTCACGTGCTGGCGGCGCGGCGAAGACCGCCGCCTGCCGGTCTATCCGTCACATGCCTCCCCGGAAGCGGTCCGTGCTTCGCCCCGGTTAACGGGGGAGGGCAGGAAGGCGTCACGGCGGGGCCACTGCACCACGACGCGGCAGTGGTTCTTGTCCACCACGTCGCCGGGAGATAGCCGGTGGTCCGGCGTTCCGGCGGGGTGCACGGTCATGGCCGGATCGCTGCTCGAGCCGCCGTCGCCGCGTACGTCCCGGTCCCATGCCTGGACTGCCTCCGCCAGCTTCGCGCCGAGGGCGGGACCCTGGTCACCGAAAGCGTGGACGTACCACTCCCACTCACGCTCCTCGCGGATCTCACTGTGCCGGGTCTGCACGTACGTGAGGTAGGCGAGCGAGGCGTCGGAGAGGACGGCCGGTGCGTCTGAGCCGGTGGGAGCTCCCGCTCCCGCACACCGACCTGCCGGAAGTTCTTGCCGTCGCTGAAGTGCTGCTCCCACTTGTCGCGGGCGGTGTACGTCACCGTGCTGCTCCTCGTACGTAGGTGTGGTGGTGTTCAGGGGCGCGGCGCGGAGTCGCCCCAGCGTGCGCCGGCCGCGCTCGACGAGCCTGGGATCGCCGTGGGCAGCGCCGTAGGAAATGCCCGAGACGGAGTCCAGGACGGACAGGACCGTGAGCTGGGATTCTTCCTCCGGGGGAAGGGACGACCGTAGCCGTCCATCACGGCCTGCAGCAGGTCGGGGCGGCCGTGCCAGGCGTCGGAGAGCCGTACGAAGTCCCGCATGGCCGGGCCCCATTCGGTGCGCTCGAAGTCGATCACGTACAGGGAGCTGGCGGCCGTCTCCCACCTCAGATTGCGGGACGCTCGCGGTCTGGCCGGTCAGGTACCGGCGGAGGTCCCGGTGCCGCCAGAACGAGTCGGCGGAGGAAGCGGGTGGGGCGGGGGGCTCAGCGCAGGACGTCACGGAGCACCTCCTCGGCTTCCTCCAGGCGCTGCCACAGCACGCCCGCGGCCTCGTGCCGAGCGCGCCCGTACGCCTCCACAGCCGGAGTGACCGCGGCGGGGTCGTCCAGCGGCTCGGACAGGGGATAGACCGAGCAGGCCAGGTAGCCGGCGGCGACGCGCGGCACGGCGAGGAGGTCCTCGGCTGCAAGCTCCGGGTTCGCAGACCGGTAGGCGCCAACGGCGTGGGCCAGGCCCGGGATCCATTCGTCCGGGCGGCCCAGCACGGTGCGCGGGTCCAGCACGATCCGGCCCGGCTCCCAGGCGGCGCTGCGATGCCCCGGGGGGCGGAAGTCGATTACCGCGGCGACCGCCTCGCCGCGCAGCAACAGGTTGGGCGAGGCCAGATCCCCGTGCACGATCTGCTCCGTCAGCGTGTCCGGCAGCTTCTCCAGGCGGGCCGCCACCTCGGGAAGGGCGGCAAGACGCCGTGTCGCGGTGCCGCGCGCCCAGGCGGCGAAGCCTTCCGTTTCTGGCGGCGCGGCGGCCCAGCGGTCGAGCAGTTCCTCCAGCCGCCGTCCGGCCCGCGTGACGTCGCACACCTCGCGGGCCGCCACCGGGCGCGGCGGCCCGGCGGGATGGCGGGCCAGGAATCGGTGCAGACGGCCCACGGCTTCGCCCACCGCATCCCACCGGCCGCCGGACAGCCCGCCCTCGGCCGTCTCCGCGCCCGCGACGTACTCCGTCACGGACACCGACAGCCCGCCCGCCGACGCGATCACCTCACCGGACACCGTCCGCCGCACGGCCGGTACCGGAACCCCGTCCGCCCTGGCCGCCTCGCCCAAGGCCAGGGCACGGCGCTCCTGGTCCACGTCAGCGCCAGGGGGGTACGCCTTCACGAACCACCGCCGGCCCGCGCGATCCTCGGCCACGTAGTTACGGGTCGCCGTTCCCTCCGGACCTTCGCTGACCACGGTCGGCGTGATCCGGTACAGCAGCGCCAGGATCCCGGCGACGACCATGGCGTCGGACTCGGCCCTCACCTCGCTGCCCCCGACGGTGCCGGCCTGCGAACGGACGGGGCATGCTGCTCGGGTTGGTTCCCGGTAGGTGTGCTCACCGTGTTCACCAGCCCAGCTGGGAGTAAGGGCGGCGTTCGGCGATCGCGGCGATGGCCGTGCGGGTGTAGGGGACGAGCCGGTCCGGCAGCTCATGGCGTGGCCACCACTTCCAGGCCAGGCACTTGTCGGACTCGAGGATCTTTGGTTCTCCCTTCCAACGGCGGGCCCGGAACACGAGCTGCATCAGCGGCAGCGCGCCTGGGCTGTCGACGACGTGGACGACGTGCGCCAGTTCCACGTCCGCGGGTTCGATGACGAGACCGGCCTCCTCCTCCGCCTCGCGGACCAGGCAGGCGAGGGCGGACTCCTGCTCGCACCGGCCGGCGAGGTAGTGCCAGGTGCCGCCCGCGTACTTCGCATCGGGGTGGCGCAGCCCAAGAAGCACACGGCCTTGGGCGTCTTCGAGGTGGAGGTGGACTCCGATGCCATTCAGCACCGTCCGGCTGCCCCCGTCCCACACGGCGGGAACCGCGTCCTGCTTGTCGTCCGGGGGGTTCTCCGCTGCGTGCCGCCGAATCAGGTCGCGCGTGCCAGGGCGCAGGCGGAGCCGGTCCAGTACGTCGAGGGTGAACCACCTCAGCAGCACGCCCTCGTGCAGCCGGAGCCGGTCGGGGTTTCCGCGCCACCGGCCCGTGAACACCTGAATCGGGACGCTGAGGCCGTCGACGCTGGTGGCCCTCTCCACAGAGTACGGCTCCAGCTCCCCCAGCCGGAGGTCGGGGACCTCCTCAGACAGCCGCCGCAGCAACGTGTCCTCAAGGCTGCGGTCTTCGTGGCTGCGGCCGCCGCCGAGAAGGTCGAACGCCCCCGGCTGCCAGATGCCGGGCTTGTCGTCGCGCAGATGGAGCAGGTACCGGCCCTGGCCGTCGTGGATGAGCGCGGAGGCGTTCACCGGCTCCGGCTGCCCGTCCAGCCGCGCCTCGAGAAGCTTCTCGCGCAGCGTCGGCGAGGTGACCTCCGACAACGGAACCCACCCGGCGCCCGACACCTCCTCGTCCTGCAAGGTGATCGCCAGCGGCTCCTCACCGGCGAGATAGAACACGTAGCGGAAGTCGTAGTGCTGGTGGGCCTGTTCGCCCTTCGAGGGGTTGGCGTCGATGTCGTGGACGTCGATGTCGACTGGTGAGCCGAGCGTCTGCCGGGTCAGGCACAGGGCCCCGGGCGGGATCCCGGCCTCCTCCGCCACCTCACGCAGCGCCGCGGCGAGCAGCGTGCGGTCCTGGGGCTCGATGTGGCCCCCGGGGGTGAGCATGAGACCGGTGGCCCGGTGCCGGATGTGCAGGACCCGGCTCTGGCGGTCGACGATGACGGCGCTGCACGTGATATGCCCGGGCAGCGTCGTGCGGGCGATCACGTCGACGGGCCGGTCCAGCGCGGCGAGCAGCCCGGCCAGGGCGTCAAGCTCGCCTGGGTGACGGCCGAGGTACGCCTCGATGGTCTTGCGGATCGCGGTGGAGCTGGGAGGCATAAGCGTCGTCTCACCTTCGTCGTAGCGGCGGGGTGCTGCGGGGGCCGGGCTGGTGGAAGTCGCGCTGCTGAAGGTCAGCTCGCCGCCTCGTGGTCGGACGGCTGGACACCGCGGGGACGGGGAAGCGTGTCCGTCGTCGGCGCGAGGCCGTACTGGGCGGCCTGGGCAGTGAACATCCCCTGATACAGGCCGCCCGCGCGGGCCACCAGGTCCTCGTGGGTGCCGTCCTCTACGACGCGCCCCTGGTCGAGGACGTAGATGTGGTCGGCGTTCATGGTCGCGGCGAGCCGGTGGGTGACGAGGACGACCGCGTGCCCCTGCT
This sequence comes from Streptomyces sp. NPDC006610, assembly GCF_040611575.1. Lineage (NCBI taxonomy): Bacteria > Bacillati > Actinomycetota > Actinomycetes > Kitasatosporales > Streptomycetaceae > Streptomyces > Streptomyces sp. NPDC006610. The sequence continues at coordinate 57,211 of NZ_JBEXOP010000029.1, read as the reverse complement.
CGGCCAGGGACCACAGCCTCTGGAACGAGGCGATCTCCGCATGCGGGTCCAGGGCCGATGTCGGCTCGTCGACCAGCAGGAACGGCGCCTGCCGATACCTTGTTCGAGCATCCCCGAGCTTCTGCCACTGGCCGCCCGAGAGCTGGACTCCGCGCTCGTAGCCCTTGAAGACGATCGAGTCCCAGCCGTGCGGCAGGCCCTCGATCAGGTCGAGCACGCCCGCCTCCTTGGCGGCCTGGCGGGCGCGGTCCATGTCCCTTGGCCGGTCGCCGGCGCCGATGGCCACGTTCGCGGCTGCCGTCATCTCCCAGCGCGGGAAGTCCTGCGCCAGCACCCCGACCGCGGCGAACACCTGGGCGCGGTCCGCCTCACGGAGCTCGACCCGCTCACCCGACTCACCCACCCACCAGACGTGTCCCTCGGAGGGCAGCAGCAGCCCGGCCAGCACCTTCGTGAGCGTGGTCTTCCCAGAACCGTTCGCGCCCACCAGGGCCGTCACCTTCCCGCGCGGCACCCGTACGCTCACACCCCTCAGGGACGGGGAGTCCGCCCCCGGGTAGGTGAACGACACCGCCTCCGTCCGCACCTCCCGCACCGGCGCGGGCAGCGGAGCGCCGGAGGACGGGATGGCGTTCTCCCCGGCGATCTTGATGGCGTCCTCGGTGTCGGTGAGAAACAGCAACTCCTCGTACAGCCGGTTGACCTGCTGCACCAGCGACGTGAGCCGCGCCGTCGACGTGCGGATGGCGATCACCGCCGTGCCGCCGACGGCGAGCGGCAGACCACCGGACGCCAGGAGCCACCACAGCACCCCGTAGCAGGCCACCGACGCCAGCCCCGCGAAGCCGCCGGCAACCAGGTCCGTGGAAGCCTGCGCCCGGGCCAGGCGCCGCTGTTCCGCCTCCGTCTGCCTCGACATCTCCTCGTAACTGGACAGCAGCTTCGAGCCGGCGGCGTGCACGCGGATCTCCCCGGCCGCGTGCGGACGGGTCAGGTACGCCAGCAGGGAGGCGATCGCCCGACGGTGGTCGACCCAGTTGAGACGGGAGAGGTACTCACGGCGCGCGGAGCGGACCGCGCCCCACCCTTTGGGCAGGGCGATCGCCAGCAGCATCGGCAGCAGTGCCCAGTGCAGCGACGCCAGCACGATGGCGGCCGCCACCATGCCGATCACCACGTTGCCCACGCCGACCGACAGCCGGAGCATGCTGCGGGCGGAGTCCGTGCCGAACTTTCCCGCCTCCAGGACCCGCTGGACCTCCGGCCGCTCGGTCGCTGCCACCTCGACGCGGGTGACAGCCGTGTAGTACCGGGCGGAGACCGCCCGCTCCACCTGCGGCTCCAGCCGGCCCGACATCGCCGTCGACCACGCCGACAGCACCGCGGTGGCCACCGCCGTGACCGCGAGCACCGCCAGCGACGGCAGCGCCTCGCGGAGCTTGTCCCCGGTCGGGCCATCGGCGAACAACTCGGTGAGCACGCTGTTGACCGCCACCAGTCCCCAGCCCGCCGTCACGCCCTGCCCGAGCTGCGTCACCACGACGCCGACGAGCGCCCGAGGGTCCGCCTCCCAGCCGGTACGCAGCACCATGCCCACCATCCGGGGCAGCGCCGCCGCCATGTGTCCGAACGCCAGCCGGGTCAGTGGCCCCTCGTGCCGGACGTAGGACTGGTCGTAGCGCAGCCGGCCGCCGTACAGCTCACGCTCGGCGTCCGAGATGCCGCTGGTGGCCGCCGCTGCGGCCTTCGGCGGGTGCGCGCTCTCGTCGCTGTCTGGTTCGATTGGCGTCAATGTGTTCCCTCCCGGAGGTGTAGCAGTGGCGTCAGCGTGCTCAACGACGCAGCCGCGATTTCGAGCACGTGTTCTTTCGGACGGCTTTCGCGCGCCGGAATTCTGCGGTTGTTCGAAGGTGCGCAGTGCACTGACCCTTGCGGCGTAGGAGCGCGTGAGCGGGGGCGGGTTGGCCGAAACGCCGATGCTTGGCTTCCGCAGCCGTATGTGGTTGCCGCAAGGTCGCGACGATGCCTCTCAGTCGCCTTCGACGGTGATCTCGAGTTCGGTCACTCGGGCCTGGATGGGGTCGTGTTGCTGGCCCGGACCGATGCGGGCCCGGGTGAGGTGGGGGATCCCGCGCACGGTGGAGAGGTCATTGCCGCGCAGGTCGACGTTCCGGTAGCGGCCGATGCCGAATGCGGTGAGGCGGAGCGTGCACCCGGAGAAGACGACGTCACGGGACTGAAGGTGGGGCGGACACAGTTGCCGGCGGAGCGACCTCTGAGTGGACGCGGCCGCCGTGACCGCGACCGCCTTGACGACGCTGGCGGCCACCAGAGCGATCAGCCATCCGTGCCCCGGACGGGCGAGAAGGAGCGACATCCCGCACATCGGGTACGCGGCGAAGCCGACGAGCAGGACCATTCCGGGTCCCAGTCGGCGCACCATCCGGCCGGCGACCAGGGCGCCCACGAGGCTGCCGACCCCGACCGCGCCCAGCACCCATCCCAGACCGATGTCGCCGTAGTCGAGCTCAGTCAGCAGGTAGTACGCGAAGTACGTCACGACGATGCCCTCGGGGAACGCGTGGTAGGCCATCGTTAGGACCAGGGGCCGCTGGAGCGGATCGCGTGGCACGTGCGCCATGCCCTCACGGATCGACGTGATCATTCGGGTGCGCGATCTGGCTGAATGCTGGGCAGCGTGGACGGTGGAGATGCGCGAGGCGCACCAGGCACTGATCACGTAGGACGCGGAGTCCAGGAGCAGGCAGCGGGCGGCGCCCAGCAGACTGACCGCGGCGGTTCCGACGTAGGTGCCCGCTGATCCGGCGACGGCCAACGCTGCCATCGCACGGGCGTTGGCATCGGGCACGACCGCAGGACGGTTGTTCATATTCCCGTCGCGTCCGCGGCCGTTGTGCTCGATGTTCCAGCTCGGTACGCGCAGTTCACTGTCGTGCAGTTCCAACGAGTTCTCCTTCGGTGTTCTGCTGAGTGCGAGAAACGGGGGTCGCCTGCCGTGTCGATTCGCGAGACATGTGCGGCGGATCCGTTGAGTCCTGGTCTGTCGGCGGGGCCGGGAGGGCGACGCCGAGGCCGCGCAGCGCTTCCGCCTGGTCCGGCGGCAGTTTTCTGTTTCGATGGCGTCGCACGCACTTGTCGAGCCATTTCCCCAGGGGGAGTGCGGCGGGCGGTTGCGTCTGGTACGTCTTCGGGACGCGCACGTGTCCGTGCTGGGCCTTGAATTCTTTGAGTGCTGTGATGCGTTCGTCCCAGCGGTACTTGCGTGCGTCCCAGATGAATCCCTCGGCGTTCAGTCGCTGCACTCTCGCGGGGTCGACTTCTCCGCGGCCGTGTGCAATGCGGAGTAGTGCGGTTATTTGGCCGAGCTTGTAAGTGCTGCCGTCGCGGCACTGGGCGACGTATCCCTTGGCGATTCTCAGATGGCCGTACCTCTTCTTGAAGGCGCGTATTTCCGCGAAGAGCAGCTCGAACCGGTAATCTGCCTGCGACCAGATCATGCCCAGGCTGTTCAGGTGCTGTATCCGCCGTGGCGGCATCTCGCCGTTGGAATAGCGGGTGCGCTGCTCAGCGATCCACCTGCCCAGTTCCAGACCGGTGGGCGTGCAGTACGCCCTGCGTACGAGGAGGTCTCCGTACTCGGCGCGGTACTGCTCAGCGGCGTCAAGGAACGGATCGGCCTGCGTCCAGATCATGTCCAGGTTGTTCAGCTGCCTGACCACGTCCGACGGCAGCTGACCGTGTGCGTAGCGCATGCGCTGCTGGGAGATCCACCTGCCGAGCTTCAGGCCGGCGGGAGTGCAGTAGGACACGGGCATGAGGAGGTCCCCGTGCTTCGCGCGGTACTGCTCAGCGGCGCGGAGGTACTCCGCCCGCTCGACTCTCACCCGCCAGACCATGTCCAGGCGGTCCAGTTGCTCCACCCGGCTGCGCGGTAGCTCGCCCTTTGCGTGCCGGCTGCGCTGATCCCTGATCCACCGGCCGAGCCTCACACCGTCGGGTGTGCAGTACGCCTTGGGTACAAGGAGGTTTCCGTGCTCGGCGTAGTACTCCTCGGCGGCACGGAGGTAGTCCGACGGCTCGGGCGTCATCCGCCAGACCATGGTTAGACGGTTGAGCTGCTCCACTTGGTCGTGTGGCAGCAGGCCTTCGGCGTAGCGGGTGCGCTGCCGGGAAATCCAGACGCCCAGCTTCAGGCCGGCGGGCGTGCAGTGCGCCATCGGGACGAGGAGGTTCCCGTGCTCGGCGCGGTAGAGCTCGGCGGCGCGGTGGTACTCCGGCCAGGAGGGGGTGCCTGTCCGCACGGCGCGCACGCTGACTGCCCGGACGAACGCCTCGGGCAGAGGGGCGCCGCTCACAGCGAGCCAGTCCGGGACCGTGTCGGCCGGCTCACCTCGGCTTCCGGGCTCGGCCAGCGCCCGCCGGGCGGTCTCCAGCCGCCGGGCCAGGGTCTCGTCGTGGCTGGCCAGCGCCCGCACCGTTTGCCAGAGCGGAGCGAATGTGGACGTCGACAGTGCCGCCTCGGGGTCGTCGTCGGGGTCGACGATGACCGGGACGATGATCGACGCGGTCTTCCCGGGGGCTGCGCGGCGCAGGGCGCGCCCGGTGGCCTGGATGGTGTCGATCGTGCTGCGGACGTTGAAGAAGGCCACCGCGTCGACGGCGGGCACGTCGACGCCTTCGGACAGCACGCGCGCGTTGGAGACGACGGTGAGGCCGGCTTCGTGACCGGCCAGCCGCTCCAGGGCACGGCGCCGGTCGCCGGGGCTTTGGCGACCGTGGACGCAGTCGGTCCACAGTGCCGCGGGCCGCTCTTCGGGGCTGAGCAGTGCGTAGGCGTGGGGGAGCAGGGTGGTGCACCACTTCGCGTCCTGGACGCTGCGGTGATAGGTGATCATGCGGCGGATGCCGTGCTCGTGTGCCGCGCGCAGCACGGCCAGTTGCGTGGCCACCATGGACGCCGCGACTCCGGCCTTGCCGATCCGCAGGAAGGCGTCGTCCCGGTCGGTCAGGGCTCGCACCTGTTCGCCGGCGACGACCGGCACCACGAGTCGGTAGGGCGCCAGCAGGTCGAGCTCGATGGCCTGTGCGAAGGACATCCGGTACGCGGCGGGGCCGTACAGGACCTCGTCGGACATGCTGATGACGTCGTCGTCATCACCGGTCACCACCCGTGGCGTCGCCGTCAGGTACAGGCGCCGCTTGACGGGGATGACATGGTCGTAGTGGATGGCCGCCCATGCCTTGCCCGCCGCTCCGGCGGTTCGGTGGGCTTCGTCGATGACCGCGACGTCCGCCGGGGGCAAACCGTAATGGGTGTGGGCCTGGGCGAGGACGCTGAGGCTCGCATACGTGCAGGCGATGGTGACCGGCCCGTCCGGCGCTGCGAGCTGGGCCAGGCGGGCCGGATCGACCGTCACCGCGCAGTCGCCGAGAGGAGCTTGCGCGCCACGGCGGGCGGAGAGGATCTCCTTGTCGGAGCAGACGGCGATGATGCGGCCCAGTGCAGGCCGCCCGAGGTGATCGATCCACTCCCGTATCGTCTGGTGAACCAGTTCGAGGGTGGGGACCACGACCAGCCGCCGGCCGCGGCCGGCGGTGCCACGATGTGCGACTTCCGCGCCCACGCGGGTCTTGCCTGTGCCGCAGGGCAGCACCCCGGTCGTCCGGCCGGTGTCCGCCAGGACCTTGCAGATCGCGGTGGCGGCCTGCTCCTGATGCGGGAACAGCCTGCGCTGTTCGGAGGTTGCGCGGCGGGCGGGCCCCGGAGGGACGGACTCAGTCACGGTCCGCTCCGCTCAGTGACATCGTGTGCGCGGCAGGCGCGGGCGGAAGAGTGCAGGTGAGCAGCGCCGAGAGCCGGGGCAGGGCCTGAGCCGGTGCTTCCAGACGGGCCACCAGTCGTTCGCCCGTCGCGTCGCTGCCGGTGCTGCGGATTTCCCAGCCCGTGAGGCACAGGCGGCACAGGAAGCGCTCGCCGTCGTCGGTGTGGTCGTGGAAGGGGGCTGGTCGGCTGCGGTCGTTTCTGCTCATGGCACATAGATGGGCCCGGTAGCGGGCGTGGGGGTCGGTGTCCGGGAGGTGCCAGATGAGGGCTTCGGTGCGGACACACGGCAGGCCGTGGCGGGCGGCGTAGTCGGTGGCCCACAGGGTGATGAGCCGGCCGATGCCGTCCGAGCGGCCGGGCGCTGCGTAGAGGTGTGTGAGGAGCAGGCCCGGTCGGAGGCCGTCGCTGCCCCAGCGCGCGAAGTCGGGCTCGGGGTCCAGGATCAGACAGCCGGCCAGGACGTCGTCCTCGTACAGTCCGACGCGGTCGGCCTGGTCGTCGAAGTAGAGGGCGGGGATGTCGCCGGAGGCGGGCAGGGGCAGGCTCCGGCCGGCGAGCCAGCGCAGTCGTGCTTCGACCAGTGCCGCGGCGGCCTCCTGTTCGGCCGCGCTCCGGATGAGGCGCATCGCATACGGAGCCCTGATGCGTGGGGTGGCAGGGGACTGGCTGCTGGTCATCGGTGGCTTCCTGCAGGGGCGGTCTGGCCGTCTGGGCCGCTCGCGAAGAGTCCCCAGGCGTGGGCGTAGCCGATGAGACGGACGCGGTTGCCCGCGCCTGCCTTGGCGACCAGGGCCTGGATCTGCTTGTCGGCGCGTGTGCTGGTGGTGCCTGCGGCGTCGGCGATCTGGTGGATGTCCGGCTGCTCGGCCACCGCCCGCAGGAGACTGAGCTCCTGTGCATCGAAGTCCGGCGGCACGCTGGGTGCGGCGGGCGGGTCCACGAGCCGCTGCGTGAGCAGGGCGTGGGCCCGCTGCGCCCTGCTTGTGGCGCCGGTGTGTTGCCCGATCCGCTTCATGGCCCAGGTGACGGAGTGCGGTCTGATGCCCAATTTCGCGGCAATGGTGGTGTTGTCGGCGCCGGTCACCAGCTCACGGGCGACGGCGAGGTTTCCGGGTGTGAGCTGAACGGTGCTGGGCGCGGGATGCGGCGTACGGGCCATGTGCGGTCCTGATCGTCGGTGCGGTTGTGGTGATGGCAGGGGTGAAGGGCGTGCTGGTTCCTGCGGCGCTGGTGGATGGTGGCCGGGTCAGATTGCGGTCTCTGCGCGGAGCAGCCACAGGCCCGCCTCGTAGGTGTTGAGCGTGGTCAGTTGCTGCTCGTAGAGGCGGTTGTTGGTGGTGATGGCGGTTCGGCTGACGGCCACCACGCCGTGCACGGGCACGACCGGGTCGGCGAGCGTGTGCAGCATGCGGCTGTAGCCGCGTCGCAGTGACGGATTGTCGGCTCCGGTGCGGTCCTGGGTGTCATCGACGATCCGGTCGGTGACGGCCAGGTGCTGCGCGTTGGCGTAGCCCTGGCAGGCGGCGAGGTCGTCGCGAGGGTCTCCGCCGGGGAGGGTCAGCGCGTACAGCACCACCTGCAACGGCGTCGGATGCATGGTGCGCGCGGCGTGGTTGATCACGGTGCGGTGTGCTGCTAGGGATCGCGCGTTCGGCTTGTCTGCCGGCGGGGTGAGTGGTTCGGGCCGGTGGCGGACGGCCCGCGGTAGCGGAGAGCGGTCCGCAGACGCGACGGGGGACGCGGACAGGCGGGTACGAAGGGTCATCGAACGTCCCGTTCCGCCGTGGCACCGGGGGCTGTGATCGGAACGTGGCATGTGACCAGTAGGCCCACCGCAGGGCTGGCCTGGGCGGGTAGCCAGAGCACTGCGGTGAGGGTGCCTGCCGCGTCTCTTCTTGAGCCGATGTGCCTCCATCCACGGGTTTCGAGGTGGGACAGCAGGCGGTTGCTGGTGTCGCCGGGGGTGCTGTGGTGAACAGGTGCTTCGGCCGTCACGCCTTGCAGGTCGAGGCGGGCGGCGTAATCCGCGGCCCACAAGGTCATCAGCAGTCCTACATGGGAGTCCGGTTTGGGTGCCGTGTACGCCAGCGGAAGCGTCAGCGTCGATGCCTTTCTGCGCAGTACCAGGCAGCCGACCAGGATGTCTTCGCCGGCGTATTGGTCGTAGAGGCCAAGGGCCTCTGCCTGGGGGTCCCGGAAGACAGCCGCATGCTCTGCGGGGAGGTTGATGCCGCGCTCGGCGAGTTGCAGGGCCCTGTCCTGGACCAGGGCGGCAGCCGCCTCACGGTTGGCTGGGGTGACCAGTCGGCGCATCAGGTATGCCGTGCCGCCGTCGCGCGGGGCGGTGTCGGGGGTGCTCACCGCATTGCTCCTTCCTCGAGTTGTGCGTGTTGTGGGGGCGGCACGGAGGCTTGGGTGGGGTGAGCCCCACCGCGTGCGTGAAGGGTTCCGTGCGCGCCGTTGTGATGGGGGCGGTGATCTCGGTCCGCGCGTCGGCAGCCGGTAGTCCCGCAGCGCGGCCGGGGTCCGCGTTGCGGGTGTGCACGGTGATCGCGGGCCCGGCTCGGTGCTGAAGAGGGCGGCTTTCGCCGCCGGCATCAGGCGACGGACGTTAGTTCGTGCATAACCGGGTCGGCGTCGGCTGCACGGCTGTTTGTCGCGGCCTGGCCATGTGCAAGGCGACGGCGAAGCGCTTCGAGGGCGGCCGCGGCGGGCGGCAGGCCGATGTCGGCGCGTCGCGCGTCGAGGCGGTCCGGATCGTGGACGGGTTCGCGCTCAACGTCTCCACAGCGCCCGAATCGGTACTGCGTCCCGTATTCCTGGCGGGCGCCTTTCTGCAGGAGGCACCGGTCGTGCAGGTGTGCCCACTGGCGGCGGGAGGCTTCGCCCAGGATGACGGCGTTGCGCATCAGATGCTCCGCGTGCCGCTGTAGGTAGAGGTGGTTGTCGGCTCGCAGGGCGATCCGCCAGGCCGCGGTTGCACCGTCGTCGCCGACGAGGCTGCGTCCTGGCCATCCGTGGTCGTCGATGATGCGGCGCAGCACTTCGGCGTTGGCGTGGTCGGCCAGGCGGCCTCGTCCGATCTGCTGGTGCGAGAGCCGGCCGTGGAGCAGATGTGACCAGTTCTCGTCCGCCGCCGCCGCGCGGATGGTCAGTTCCTGCGCGAGATCGGGACGGCGTGGGCGGGAGAGGGCTGCATCAGATTCCGGTTGGCTTGTGTTCGGTGCCGGTTCGCAGTGTGTCTCGGTGAAGGGGTGCGCCAGGCGCGGTGGTAGCGCCGGGGTGGTGCTCACGGTTGCTGTGTCTCCTGGGGGTGAACGGCTTGCTCGACGATCTGGGTGCCGCCAGCCCTCCCGGGGGAAGATGGAGGGCTGGCGGCGGGCCCGTGCGCAGCTGTTGCGGATTCACGGGGTGCTGCGCACGGGGGCTTTACGCGGGTGCGTGGCCGAGGGGTGAGGGGGCGGGTGGTGGGGTGAAGTGCGTGGACCACTGGATGGGGTCGTCGAGGGCGGCGTCGGCGAGGCGGATGCGCTGCACTTCGCCGGTGCCGGCGGGCGGGTAGGTGTGCTGGATGTCGCGCCACAGTTTCTGCAGCGGATAGTCGGCGTCGAGGGCGTGTGCGCCGTGCAGTTCCATGGCGTCCTGGGCGGACTGTGCGGCCCAGGTGTGGCCGAGGTACTTGGCGTTGATCAGCTCGGCGTCGCAGGGCAGGCCGTGGTCGAGGAGGTGGACGGCCTGGTAGGCGAGGACGCGGGCGGCCCGTACCCGCGCCTGCATGTCGCCGATGCGGTCGCGTACGACCGGGTGGTCGCACAGGACGCCTGCGTAGCGCGGCCTGTTCTTGAGGTATGCGGTGGTGATCTCGGTGACTGCTTCGTGGATGCCCAGGCTGATCGCGGCCAGGTTGGGTCTGCCGTAGAGGATGCTGCTGCTCTGGGCGACGTCGAGACCGCGGCCGATCTCGCCGATGCGGTGGGTGTCGGGGGCGCGGACGCGGTCGAGGTGGAGCCGGCCGGCGGAGAAGCCGTGCAGCCCGAGTCCGGGCCGGTGGGCGGCGAGGTGGACTCCTTTGCGGTCGGACTCGACGAGGAACGCGGTCAGGGCCCGGGAGGCGCTCACGCCGCGGTCGGCGGTGCGGGCGATGACCAGGTGTGCTCCCGCGAGGTGGGCGTTGCCTATGTGTGCCTTGCTGCCGCTGATGACCCAGTTGCCGTCGGTGGCCCGTTCGGCGGTGGTCTGCATGCCTCCGATGTGGCCGCCCGCTTCAGGTTCGGTGGTGGCGATCGACAGCAGCAGCGACCCGTCAGCCACCTGTGGCAGCCAGTGATGCTGTTGCTCGTCGGTGGCGAAGTGCAGCATCGCGCCGACGGGGATCTGGGTGGCCTGGAGGATGGCTGCGGCGGCGGCCGAGGTGCGGGCGATGCGGTGGATCAGGATCGTCTTGGCGACGTGGCCGGCGTCCATGCCGCCGAGCTCGGCGGGCACGGTGACGGCGAACCAGCCGCGCCGTCCCATGAGATCGGCGACCTCGCGCTCCACCTGGCGAGGTGCGGCTTCCATGCGTGCGGCGCGCGCGGCGATGTGGTCGGCGGCGACGGCGTCGGCCTCCTCCCACAGCGACCGGTGGGCAGGGGTGAGGTAGGGGGACAGTGCTGGAGGGGGTGGGGTGGTGGACATGGTCGTCTTCCTGTGCCGGGGGTGGGGTGCGCGGTGTGCCGGCCGGGGCGGACGGGAAGGCTCTGGGGCCGGGCGGCGGAAGATGATGGGGGTCAGTGGCCGTAGTGGTTGGCGATGTGGTCCATCACGTCGCGGCCGGTTTCGATGACGATGTCGCGCAGGCGGCGTGCGTCGCTGAGGGATCGTTTGTCGGGGTCGATGACGCAGACGGTGCCCAGGACGGTGCCGCTGTCGTGGATGAGCGGGGCGCCGAAGTAGGCGCGGATGCCGACCGCGTCGACGACGTGGTTGCCGGCGAAGCGCGGGGAGGCGTGGACGTCGGGCAGCGGCAGGGCCTTCTTGCGGTCGACGACCTCCGGGCACCATCCGTGGTCGACGCTCATGGTCCGGCCGATGGTGACGTGGCCGCTGCCCGCGGGCGGCTGATGCAGGCCGACGAAGGTCTGCTGGCCAAGGAAGAGGTTGACGAACCCGTACAGGAGTCCGGTCTGCTCCGTCATGGTGCGGGCGAACTTGTCGAAGTCGGGGTGTGCTTGCGTGGGCAGGCCCAGGCGTGTGATCAGCTCGTACCGCTCGGCCAGGCTCGGGTCCGGCGCCACGGCCGGCGCTGCTGCCGCAGCGCCGTGCTGGGGATAGGGCAGGGAATGGGTCGGAGGGGCGGGGTGGTGGGCGGGGGAGGAGGGGAAGGTCATGAGGCGTCCTGTAAAGCGGGGCGGGTGGTGTCGGGGGTGGCGGCGTTCACGGCGTGTCCGACGAGGGTGAGCAGGACCGCGGCGACGCGGTCGGGGTTGCGTGCGTCGCAGGCCAGCACCGGTATGTGTGCGGGCACCTCGAGGGCGGTGCGGATTTCTTCGGTGTCGTAGCGGTGGGCGCCGTCGAATTCGTTGATCGCGACGACGAAGGGCATGCCGTTGTCCTCGAAGAAGTTGACGGCGGTGAAGCAGTCCTGGACGCGGCGTGTGTCGACCAGGACGACGGCGCCGATCGCTCCGCGCGTGAGGTCGGGCCACAGGCCGAGGAAGCGGTCCTGGCCGGGGGCGCCGAACAGGAGGAGCTCGAGTGGCACGGGGGCGTCGTAGAGGCTGAGTCGGCCGAAGTCGAACGCGACGGTCGTGGTCCGCTTGGCCTCGATGCCGGTCAGGCTGTCCACGCCGGCGCTGGACTCGGTCAGCTGCTCTTCGGTCTGCAGGGGCGGGATTTCGCTGACGGCTGCGATCGCTGTGGTCTTGCCGACGCCGAAGCCCCCGGCGATCACGATCTTGAGCGTGGTCAGGTGGCTGTGCGGGGGTGGCGTCTGGGCCGGCATGAGGTCACCCGGCCCGAAGGTGGGAAACGGCATCGGGGAACTTCCTTCGCAGTCCGACCGCGACAGCCGCCAGCAGTTGCGTGCTGTGACTCTGCTCCGCGCTGTCGCCGGACGTGGTGTAGGGGGAGGACAGGGGCAGGGTGAGAGCCCCGACGTGCAGCAGGTCCGAGATGAGGATCTTCACGGCGAAGACGGGGCGGCCGAGCAGGCCCGCGAGCTCCGCCACCGAGCGCCGGTGTTCGCGGCACCAGGCGACGATGTCGCGGCACTCCTGCGGCTGGCCGGGGCCGGGCCTGCCGGACCCGGCTTCCAGCACCGTGTCCAGGCTCAGCACCATGCGCGCCGAGGTGCGCCCGAGCGTCAGCGTGTACGTCCGTACCCGGTCGAGCTCCGCCTCGCCCGTGCGTGTGCGCTGCGCGTCACTGGCGCCGCTGCGGCCGCTCACCGGCCGTCCCCGCCCGGGGCGACGCGGACCGGGACCTCCATGTAGGGGGCGAACTTGTCGATCAGGCGGCTCATCTCGTAGCCGGCGGTTCCCACATCGGCATTCGGGTCGGTGACGACGAGCAGGATGGTGTCCACCACGCCCCGCAGGCCGGACTGATTCCTGAACACCTTGCTGCCGCCGGCACTCTGCAGGAGGAACAGGCAGTCCTCCCGCTCGATCAGTACCTGCCGGGCCGGACGCTTCTGGTGCGTCGGGCCAGTGGTGTTGGCCGCGAGCGAGGCGACGCCGCTGATCGCGGCCGCGAGTTCGTCCGCCCAGTCCTTGTCGACGCCGCTGTCCAGCAGCCGCATGCCGTCACGGGAGATCAGCACCGCGTGGGTGACGCCGGGCACGTCGCTGGCGAACGTCTGCAGCAGCCATCCCATCTCCTGCTGAGGGCTCTCGTGCGCTCCTGCTTCGGGCATGCTGCTCGCCGTGTTGGGTGCCGTGTTGGGGGTGTTGCTCATGGCCAAGGTCTCCAAAGAGGGGGGATGGGGGATCAGCGGTGGCGGGTCGGCAGGCGGCGGGTTGGCCGTGATCAGGCCTGCTCGGACGGCACCTGGGGCGACTGACTGCTGTCGGCCCTGTGGCTGCCGGTGAGGAAGGCGGCTGCCAGACCGGGCCTGGCGGCCGTGGCGGGCTGGGCCGGTGCCGGAGCGCGCAGGGCCCCATGAGTGCGAGGGCGTCGCGGAAGTGGCGTCGCGCCGTCCGGCCGGGGCTGTTCGACGGTCCGGGGGTGTGCGTCGGGGCGGGCCTGCTCGTCGGTGCGGGGTGCGCCGGCGGTGGGCTGCGCGGTCGTGGGGTGTTGCTGCGGGGCCGCCTGCGTGGGCTGCTGGGGTTGCTGCGCGCCTGCGCGGTGTGCCGGCGGTATCTGGACCAGGTGTTTGGCGGGCACTATCACCAGTGCTGTGGTGCCGCCGGTGGCGTTCTCCTGGAGCTGGACCAGGAAACCGTGGCGCTCGGCGATCTTCGCTGCTACCAGCAGGCCGATCTTTCCGGCACGCACCTGTTCGCTTACGTCGACCTCGTCGGGCGCGGCCAGCAGCTGGTTCATCGTTTCGCGCACTCCTGGGGCCATCGGCACGGCGCGGTCTTCGACCTCGATGGCCAGGCCGCGCGGTACCTGCTGTGCGCGCACGGTGACCTTCGTGTCCGGGGCCGAGCACTCGCAGGCGTTCTCGATCAGCTCGGCCAGCAGGTGCATCAGGTCGGGGGCCACGTGTCCGGGAAGGCCCAGGCTCGTGCCGACGCTGCCGACGACGGGGGAAACGCGCGCGTACTGCACCACTTCCGAGATCGCGCCGCGCAGGATCAGCGCCACGCTGAACGGCTGGCGCCCGCCGCGCAGCGACTGCCCGCCCAGCACGGCGGTGCTCTCCACCTGGCGGCGCATCCGGGTCACCAGGTGATCGATCTTGAAGATCCTCGCCAGAAGCTCCGGGTCGTCGGTGAGCTTCTCCAGTTCGCTGAGGGCTCCGAGTGCCTTCGCGACCAGGGCGTGCTCGCGCAGGGCCAAGCGGCGCAGGACCTCCAGCAGCACGACCGAGGCGGACTTGTCGTGCACGCGCAGCAGCGCCATCACAGCCTGGACCTGCAGCTCGTTCAGGGCTGACTCCGCTTCGCCGTCAGGGCCCGTCGACCGGGGGGCCTGCCGGGCTGGGATCGGAGGACGGGTCCCCCTGCACAGCTGGTCGGCCGACCACAGCACGGCCTTCTCCGTGGCCTCTGCTGCCTCGACGACCGGGGTGAGGTGGGCGCAAACGGCGTTGTCCGCAGCCTCCTGGGACGCCGCTGCGGCAGCACGCACCGCTCGGGCCGCGGCGTATGCCACGCCGGCCAGCGCACACCCCACGCCGGTCAGCACCGCGAAGGGCGGCCAGTCCGTTCCCCGCCACGCTGCGATGCCGGCGCAGAGCAACACCGCGAGAAGCAGCAGCGGCATCACGACCGCGCGCCGGATCCGGCTGAGCACGAATGCGTCACCGTGCGGTGAGCGCCGCCTGTGGCTGCGGGCCGCCGACGGGCGGGCGGGGTAAACGGTGTCAGACATGACGAACCTCGAACACTCAACGGGAGGGGGTGGTACGGATGGTGAAGGCGTCGGCGCGGCTTGGGGCAGCTGGAACGGCGGCGTTGCGGGTGGCAGACCGCGGGTGCGGTGCGCGCCGACGGCGGGGCCTTGAGTGCAGCGCGGGTTGAGGGCGGGGGAGGGGGCCTGTGGTACCGGGCAGAGGCATCACGCGGCCATCACGGGTGCTGTGGCCTGCTCCAGCTCGTGCAGCAGCACGGCGCTGAGCACCAGGCCGATGTGGCTGAAGGCCTGGGGGAAGTTGCCCAGTTGGCCGGCGGTGGCGGGGTCGTACTCCTCGGCGAGCAGTCCCAGGTCGCTGGACGCTTCCAGCAGCCGCTCGTACAGGTGCCGGGCTTCGTCGCGCTGGCCGGTGAGGGCGAGGGCGTCGACCAGCCAGAACGAGCACAGCAGGAAGGCGCCCTCGTCACCGGGCAGACCGTCGGAGCCGGTGCGCCGGCCGGAGGTGGGGTAGCGGTGGACCAGGCCGTCGGCCGTGGTCAGTTCGCGTCGTACGGCGGCGACGGTGCCGACGACACGGGGATCGTCCGGGGGCAGGAAGCCGGTGCGTGGGATGAGCAGCAGTGAGGCGTCCAGGTCGTTGGAGCCGTAGGACTGGGTGAAGGTGTTGCGTACGGGGTCGTAGCCCCTCTCGCAGACCTCGGCGTGGATCTCGGCGCGCAGCTGGGACAGGGCATCGAGGTCGGCCGGGTCCATGGCGAGTGCGCCGGCTTGTGCGAGGCGGACCGTGCGGTCGACCGCTGCCCAGGCCATGATCTTGGAGTGCACGAAGTGCCGGCGGCCGCCGCGTACCTCCCAGATCCCGTCGTCCGGCTCCCGCCAGTGGGCCGCGACGTAGTCCACGACGCGCAGGTGCAGGGCGGCGGTGCTGTCGCAGCGGGCGACGCCGTTCTCGTGGGCCAGGTACAGCGTCTCGATGACCTCGCCGGGGACGTCGAGCTGGAACTGGTCGGCGGCGGCGTTGCCCACCCGGACCGGGCGGGAGGCCGCGTATCCGGGCAGCCATGCCAGTTCCCGCTCGGGCAGGTCCCGCTCGCCCCGGATGCCGTACATGATCTGCATGTTCTGCGGGTCGCCGCCGACGGCGCGCAGCAGCCACTGCCGCCAGGCGGCGGCCTCGTCGCGGTAGCCGGTGGACAGCAGCGCGGACAGGGTGATGGCGCTGTCCCGGAGCCAGGCGTAGCGGTAGTCCCAGTTGCGGACCCCGCCGATCTCTTCCGGCAGTGAGGTCGTGGGCGCTGCGACGATGGCGCCGCTCGGTGCGAACGTCATCGCTTTAAGGGTGATCAGGGAGCGGATCACCGCGGCGCGGTGGGGGCCGTTGTAGGTGCACTGCTCTGCCCAGGTCCGCCAGAACGTGTCGGTCGCGTCGAGCGCCGTGTCCGCGTCGGTGATCCTCGGTGCGGGTCCGTAGGAGGATGCTCGGCTGAGGCGGAAGGCGATCCGCTCGCCGGCGGTCACGGTGAATGCCGTGTGCAGGGTGCCGGCTTTTTCGGTGCTGTTGACCGGGGCGTCCAGCCACAGTGCGTGCTCGCCGACTTCGGCGACGGTCCGGCCGCCTTCCTCGTGGATCCAGGGCAGGTGACGTCCGTAGCCGAAGCGGGCGCACAGGCTGGAGGTCATCGGCACGGTGCCGGTGACGCCTTCGACGATGCGGATCAGTTGGGGGTCGTCGGCGCCGTGGGGCGGCATGAAGTCGATGAGCCGGACCTGGCCGGTGGGGGTGTCCCATTCGGACTCGAGGATGAGGGTGTCGCCGCGGTAGCGGCGCCGGGAGGCCCAGGGCCGGGCGCCGTTCGGGGCGGCCGGTCCGATGCGCCAGAAGCCGTGTTCCTCGGTGCCCAGGAGGTGGGCGAAGACGGCGTCCGAGTCGAAGTGCGGCAGGCAAAGCCAGTCGACCGAGCCGTCACGGCAGACCAGTGCGGCGGTTTGCATGTCTCCGATGAGGCCGTAGTCCTGGATACGTGGTGGGTGGTTCGTCATGACGTCCCTTGTTGAAGGTCGCTGGCGGGCGGTGCGGGGTGCGGGTGGTTGGGCATGGGGGTGGAACCCCTCCGGCTGCCGGACGGGCGTGGGGATGTCGACGGCGAGCCGGAGGGGGGCGGGTGACTGCTTGGCGACCGTGCCGAGGAGCACGCTGTCGCCGCGCAGCAGTTCAGGTGGCGGACAAGACGGCCGGATCTCGTAGTTCGTCCACCGGGATGAGGCTGTAGGTCTTCAGCTGGCGGACCAGCGTCACCGCCAGGCACGTCGGCAGGCGTGGGTGGCCGTAGGGCAGCGGTTCGGTGCTGCGGCCGGCCGGCACGGGCCGGCCGTCATCGCCGTGGTCGTACAGGTGGCCGTGCACCCCGTACAGGCAGGTGTTCAGCGCCAGGTAGGCCTTCGCGCTGTCGCGGTCGGGGTGCAGGAGTGCGGCGGCGGCGACGTGCTGGGCGCAGACGGGCGGCTGGCTGACGAGGACCTTCGTGGGGTCGGGTGTGACGTCGCTGGGGTCCATCAGGAAGATCAGGCCGTGCGGGGTGTGCGCCGGCCGGATGCAGAACTGGCAGAGCAGGTTCCGCATGGCTCGGCGCTGCCGGGTGGGGTGCACGGTGGGCGGACGCGGCGTGCCCACCGGCATGCCCCGGCGGTCCTGGACGGTGTGGGTGTACCGCATCCACAGCACACTGTGCTCGTCGCGGTCGCCCTTCACTTCGTGCGCGTAGCCCAGGCGGCACCCTGTGCGCTGCGTGTCCGGCTCGAGGACGAGATCGCCCAGCGTGGGGGCTTCCCCTTCTCGCGCGGTGGTGTAGGGCGCCAGTGCGGGCCTTCGCGTCTGACGGGCACTGCTCAGCTCTCCCGCCGAGAGAGGGCTGTATGGAAGCGGGGGGACGATCATGCCGCCTCCTTGAGGCACGGGCCCAAAGGCGAGGCCACCCGGCGGGAGTGCATGTCGACATCGGAGCCGAAGCGGGGGTCCAGTCCGGCCGCGCCCGCGACGTCATCGTCCGCATGCAGAGCGACCTCTCGCCCGTCCGGCAATGCAGAGGCCGCCACGTTGCCGCACTGGATCGCCGCGCGGGCCAAATGCTGCGCGCCATAGGCTGACCACGAGGCCGGTCCGCCGCCACGGACGGCGGCTGCCGGACACGCGACTGCGTGGGAGAGGAACGAGCGCCGATGGCAACGTACGAGGTCGAGTCGATCGCAACGGTCGTCGGGGGCCATACCCGCGTTCAGGACGACTACCAGGGCGGGGTCGAATCGATCATCCGACTCAACGACAGCTTCCCGCTCGAAACACTGCAGGGCATCGAGGAGTTCTCCCACCTGACGCTGACCTGGCGCTTCCACCTGGCGAGACCGGAAGACGTTCAGCTCCACGCGCGCAGCCCTCGCGGGAACCCGAGCTGGCCGGCGACCGGTACGTGTGTCCATCGCAACCACCGGCGCCCCAACCAACTGGCAGTCAGCTACCCAAGACTGCTGGGTGCGGACGGTCGCGACCTCTTGGTGACCGATCTCGACGCGGTCGACGGGACGCCGGTCGTGGACCTTGCCCCGTACTTCCGGGAGATGGGCCCTCGAGGTGCCATTCGCCAGCCCGCCTGGCCGAGCGAGATGCTCGCTGACTACTGGGCGAAGGCAGGCGACCGACCCCCCGGGCCCTCGGCGTAGGAGGGGTGCTTGAACTCTGCCCGCAGTGGCGAAGGAGGCCTCTGAGCCGACGGCCGGCAGGCGTAACCGGTCGACCGAGCCGTCTCGGCAGACCAGCGAGGCGGCCAGCATGTCTCCGATCAGGCCGCAATCCTCTACGTGTAAGCGGCTAGTCATACCATCTGTCTTTCAAGATCCTGGCGGGGCAGGGGGCGGGGCGGGTCGAGCAAGTGGGGTGGGTTGAGGGAACCTCTCCGGCTGTCGGACACCAGGGTGCCGACGGCGGAGCCGGGGAGCGCGGGGCTGAGAAACGGCGTTCCTGAGCGGGGCGACTCGGGGATACGGCGAAGGGCTCTTGTCCCAGTAGCCGCTCGCGACATTAAGCACCGTGCAGGCTTCGTCCAGCGCTTCGCTGTCGAATGGCGCCCAGCTGTGCGGGGCGTTAAGGACGGACGTCAGGGTCGCCTATCAACCGGTACCACTCCTCAACAGCGGGGGCGCTCACTGGACGCCAGCCGACGCGGTCGCGGCCTCGGCCTCGGCCAGCTTCTGGCGCAGCACCGCGAGCAGGTGGTCGGCATTGACATACGGGTGCGTCACGCTGTCCGGCGGCACCACCCAGAACCGGCCCGGTCGCTGGGTGCGGTCGATGCTGGGCACGCCGACGTGATGCTCGTAGTCGTGGGTGCCCCCGAGGCAGGCGATCTGGGTTCGACTGAACTCGTGGTGCGGCCAATGCGCGTCGGTGCCGGGCGGCACGAGGAAGTACAGGAACGGTCGGCACGGGTCGCAGAAGGCGAGGCCGACCAGGCGCAGGCGAGTGAGACACGACAGCAGCGCCGCCGGCTCGGTCGTGTGGTCGAAGCCAGGATCGAGCATGGCGGAGGGCACGCGCACGACGTCCCAAGTACGGCCGGCGACGAGGAGCGCCACCCCGCGACTCCACTGGTGAAGCGCATCCCGCTTGTCCCGGGCCGCGCGCAGCAGCCACCTCTCCGCAGCCTCGCGGCGGGCCCGGTCGGCGCCGTTCAACACGTACAGGCTGCTGGTCATCCGTCCGCCTCCGAATCCATGTCCGGTAAGCCGGCCGGACGGGACCGGTCGTCGTGGGCGGAGCGGGGCGGTTTCGTGGGGAGGGAGCGGACCGGGCAAGGCCCCGTCACGGGCGTGGTGGCGGTCGCCGCTGCGTCCGCCAGCGCCCGGCGTCGCCGCTGGTCGGCAGTTGTTCTACGCATGACTCACGTCCCTGGCGTAGGTCTCTAGCTGATGCATGGACCGTACGACCGGGGTGTGACCTGAACCATACAAACAGCGTGGTAGTTCGCCGCCCACCGTCAACGAACTACCACGCTGCGTAGCAGATTTGTTGATTTGTCAGGCGTGGACGTTCAGATGGACCGCCATCTCCCGCATCTCCCGCGTCAAGGTACGCTTCCGCGTCTTCAGGATGTCCTCCATGACGTAGCGAGCCATGGGCTGGTGCTGAATCCAGGCGCCCCCAGTGCGCCGGACACGGATCAGCTCGTCCATGGCGTCCTGCGTGGACCCCACCAGGACGTGGCTGCGGGCCACGTCGAGCCGGTGCCGATTCCAGTTAATAGTGGAAGGCCGACCCACCGCCCTTATCGCACGACGAGACAGAAGCCCTTCGTCCGTGCGCCGCAGGACCCCGTGTGCATCCCCCGCCAGGGACATATCCTCCACGGCTTTCAGCTCCGCCGTGACCGGACCGAACCGCGCCCAGTGAGTCGTGTAGTCCTCGTGCTCATGGCCGACTGCCGATGCCGCGACCGCCGCCATCCGCCGGGCCTCGGCCGCCTCATCCAGCTGGTTGTTGCGCACCGCAGCGGACGCGACACGCAGACACAGCTCGCCCCACGCCGCCAACTGCCCTGTCGTCGCTTCCGAGAACCGCGGCTCAATCGCCTCCGCCGTCGTGGCCGCCAGCTGCACTACCTCATCGAACCGGTCCTGCCGCAGGAACAGCCAGCACAGGCCAATGACGCCCGTGGCCGCAGCCAGTTTCTCCTCCTGCTCGCGTGCGAGCCGGATGCCGTCCACCAAGGCCTGATAGGCCATGTCGTACTGCCGCACCTGAGTGAGGTACTTCCCTGCCAACAGCAGGGCGTGAGCCCGTACGATGACCGCCTCCCGGCGGTTCTCCTCATCCCCGGCCGACACCGCCGCCTCCGCCGTGCGCAGCAGTCCGGGAAGCATCTGAGCCACTGAGTCGTACCGGTCAGCCTCGTACAGCGCGAGACCGTCCTCCACCCGCTGGCGGATCTGCGACAGGCTCTCCACCTGGCCGGGGTCCACCAACGTCTCGGAGATCCCCACCGGCGGCATGAGCGCCTGCCTCAGCTGGGACAGGAGCTGCCGATTCGCGCCGTCCTCCACCACCGGAAGCGGCGTGCCCGGCGCGAACAGCGCGGACGTCTCAATGCCCAGCGCACGAGCAATCTGGTTCAGCGTCTCCACCCGGGCGTGACTTCCCTGTTCGATCTTCCTGATCGTGCCGACCGACAGACCGGCATCTTCGGCAAGCTGCTCTTGGCTTAACCCGGCCGTCCTGCGGTGGGCGCGGACGGCGTCTCCCAACGGACTATGATTCTGGGCCATACTGGAGCCTCCGTTTTGACCTCGACACCCAAAACGGTAGCGCGAACAACGCCCCGTGACTGTGAGAAGTCACGGGGCGTTGTCGTGCACGGCCAGCTCACACCCAGACTTTCTCTGTATCGGCGGCGACCACCTGCCGCCGTCGAACGGAATAGAACGCCGTCGCCGGCCAGCCCTCGAATCACGGCCCGCGGCCCAGCGCAGCTGCACCGCGGTGGTGATGAG
This sequence comes from Streptomyces sp. NPDC006610, assembly GCF_040611575.1. Lineage (NCBI taxonomy): Bacteria > Bacillati > Actinomycetota > Actinomycetes > Kitasatosporales > Streptomycetaceae > Streptomyces > Streptomyces sp. NPDC006610. The sequence goes on along the minus strand of NZ_JBEXOP010000029.1, from coordinate 36,327 downwards.
GCACAGGGCCATCGGCGAGGCCCGCTCGACGCGCGCCAGGAGGGCCATACACGCCGACCCGCGCGTCGCCGAGGCGTCCGCCTTCGCCTATGACGGACAGCTCACCCAGTACCTCGCAGGCGTGCCGGCACGGGGCCAAGGCGGCGGGTTCGTAGACGAACTGGTCTGGAATCCGCGCGCTGACGTCGGCTCAGGTGAGCAGAGCCCGGGCCGGGGGTAGGGGGCGTGGGGCGGAGCCGAGGTGGCGGTCAGGCGGGCCCTCTGGGTGGGTGGTAGCGAACGCCAGGATGGGGCCGCGGTCGGGGGTACGCAGCAGTTCACGCAAGAGGGCAGCCATTCGCTCGCCGACGGCCGGGTCACTGGTCAGTAGATAGTGGTGGATCTGACGGTCAGGCCGGTCTCGGCGACACAGCCGTCTATGAGGTCGCTGCAGTACTGGATGTGCCACAGGCCGCGTCCGATGCGCTGGACGAGGTGCTGGTGCGGTAGTGATGCAGCGCCGCGATGTCCAAAAAGTGACCAGTCGGCCACGCTCCCTTCCTGCGTCCCTCCTTCATCCGGGATGCCCGACTGTTAGCGTCCGCACCATGTGGGCTCAAGAGATCATGGCCGGCCGACCGGCTTGGCGGCATAATCCCTCCGGAGTGGTCTTCCGGGCCGTGCCCGGCGGGACGTTCCGGATGGGCTTGTCCGACGCGGAGCTGGACGCGGTTCGCGCCATCGAGCAGGCCGACGGCGCCGATGACGATCTCGAAGCGTTCTTCGCCGGTGCAGGCCAGACCCGCCCGGTGCGGGAGGTACGGGTCGAGCCGTTCCTGATCGCCCGGCATCCGCTCACGGTGGAGCAAGTACGGCACTGGCTGCCTGAGTACGAGGACAGCTTCGCTGACTCGGATGCGAGCACGGCCCGACTCAAGGACGATTTGGACGACCTGCTCAAAGCGTTGCCGTTCCGGCTGCCCAGCGAGGCGGAGTGGGAGTACGCGGCCCGGGCCGGTACGACCACCCTGACCTTCCGCGGGGACAACAGGCCGGACGAGGACCAGGTGCTCGACGACTTCGCCGACGAGGAACGCACGGCAGCGGCCGAGAACGCCTTCGGGCTGGCGGCCATGGGCTCATCAAACGAGATCTGCGCCGACGTATGGATTCCGCACTTCACGGACGCGCCGATGGACACACGCCCCCGCACCGGGGATGGGCCGCGGGTGGTGCGCGGGGGCGGTGGTGACCTCTTCCCGTGGCAGGGCTGCGACGAATGGCTGCTGCTGCTCTCCGCCACCCGCTCCAAGTTCGAGATTTTCACCGCGGTCCGCCCAGTGGCACCCGTGCCAACCAATCACGGGCATGCTGAGCAGGGAGACAGCACGTAGACAAGACGCGCGCCCTGGGAACTCCGGCACGGCGCCAGGTCCCCTACCGACGGAAAAATCGCGGACAGGGGCCTGTGTGCGCCGACTTTTGCCGATGCCGAGCGACTCCGGACGGCCCCCGCGATGGGGAGTCCCCTGCTACACCGGGTTATCGTGCCGTCGTGACAAGCGCGACGGAGCGTCCCCTCCTTGGCCTCGACGTTGACGGTCCACTGATCCCGTTCGGGCCGTCGTCCGGTTGCCCTCATGCCGCTGTCACGGACGCCTCGGGAAACCCGCTGCTGCCGCGACTCGACCCTGGGCTCGGATCTCGCCTCACAGCTCTGGGATGCCATCTCGTGTGGGCCACGACCTGGATGGAGGAGGCGAACGAGGTCGTCTCACCACGCATCGGACTGCCCAGCCTGCCCCTGGTGGAGTGGCCGGCCTCTGCCGACGAGGGCCCGCGTGGCCTGCACTGGAAAACCCGACACCTCGTCGAGTGGGCCAATGGCCGACCGTTCATCTGGGTCGACGACGAGATCAGCGCCATGGATCGTCTGTGGGTCGATGCCAGTCATTCCGGGCCGGCACTGCTTCACCACGTCGACTCCGCCAAGGGCCTGACGGACACCGACTTCACCGCGCTCGGCCCGAGACCTGGTCGTGGCGACCTTCCCGAACCGCTCCCCCACCTCGGCCGCGACCGCAGTCATGGCTTCGTGGTCGGTGACGTCGGCGTGCCAGACGCCGCTCTCGCCGTTGCAGCCGGGACGCCACCTGCTTGAGGGCGTTCGGACCGAGGCCGACGAATCGAAGCCTTCCCCGCGGCAGGACGCCTGGCGGTCCCGCGCGGATAGGGTCCGGTGCCATGTACCCGGTCAATCGCACCGCCCCTCGCCTCGCACTGCGCGAACTAACGCACCGTGACACCGAGGCTGTGTACGCTGTGTACGGCAGCCCGAAGGCCACGGAGCATCTGTCGTTCGAGCCGCGCAGCCGCGAGCAGGTCGCCGAGATCGTCGCCAGGTCCATTACGTCCGCCAGGGCGGCGCCGCGGACGGAGTACGCGCTGGCGGTCGTGGAACGCGAAACGGCCCGGTTGATCGGGTACGGCCGCCTCGCCCTGGACCCGCACCAGCAGCGTGGAGCCACCTTCGGCTTCGCCCTGAACCCCGACGCCTGGGGCGTCGGCAACGGACTGGAAACCGTCCGCCTCCTCCTCGGCCTCGGCTTCGAGGAACTCGGCCTCCACCGCATTTGGGGCGCGCGCTCACCTCGCAACGAGGCGTCAGCCAGAACGATGACGGCTGCGGGCATGGTCGAGGAGGGCGTCATTCGCGAGCACATCCAGAAGGCCGGGCAGTGGCGAGACTCCGTCGTCCACGCCATGCTCGATCGTGAATGGAGAGTCCGCCGCCTTCCCGGACGGTGATCGGCACCGTGAAGGAAGCCGGCTCTCACGCTACCGCCACCTCATAACGAGGTCTCAACGAAGCTGATTCATGCTGATCCTCGCAGCTCGGAGGTACTGTAGGTTCCTGCCATGAAGCAGGGTAAAGAGGTCGAGAACCCCGAGTCGCGTTTCTTCGCGGTGCTGCTGGCGGCGGCGAAGCTCCCCGGTGTGCGGATCCACAGGGAGGCTTACCTCCGAAGTGCGCTCGCTCGCCACTGCTCCGAGGAAGAGATCAGACGAGCGATAGAGGAGACTCCCGCTGCCGCGGGCATCACTGTCGAGCTCCTCGACAAGGTCGCCAACGACTCCATCCGCTACGAAACCGCCAAAGTCAGCGTCCTATCGGCCGCAACTGGGATACCCGGCATCCTCGCCCTGCCAGCCACGGTGCCCGCCGACCTGGCCCAGTACGTCGGCCACATGCTGCGCATCGCGCAGAAGCTCGCCTACCTCTATAGCTGGCCCGATCTGTTCGCCGACGAGGGCGAGGGCGTCGATGATGCGACGATGGGGGTGCTCACGCTGTTCTTCGGCGTGATGTTCGGCACCCAGTCGGCGAACGCCGCCGTGGGCAAGGTCGCCGGGATGATGTCGAAGCAGGTCGCGAAGAAGCTGCCCCAGAAGGCGCTCACCAAGGGTGTCATTTACCCGATCGTGAAGAAGTCCGCGGCTTACCTCGGTGTCCAGATGACCAAGCAGTCCTTCGCCAAGGGCGTCTCCAAAGCCATCCCCGTCGTCGGGGCCGTCGTGTCCGGCGGGCTCACTCTCGCGACCTACCTTCCGATGGCCAAGAGGCTCAAGAAGCACCTCGCCGGCCTGCCCCTGGCGGACCCGTCGCACCGAGTGCCGGAGGGAGACGTCGTAGACGGCGAAGTCGTGGAAGAACACGAGACGCTCGCCCCGGCGGACGCTGAACTGCACGCCCCGAACGCCACTGCCGTCAAGCTGGAGGATCCCAGGCCCTGACGCCGCGACAGCCCTCCTGGCCGCCCGCCTCAAGGGAGCGGCCTTCCGCCTTCAACGGAGGTGTGGGCCGGGTGCGCTGGCGCTACAGCTGCTCGCGATGTTTCGCCCAGGACACACGCCCGCAACGCCATCACCGTGGGCTCAGGGAGCGGCGGGCCGATGCGATGACGCTGTGGGCGTCAGCCCCGTACACTGCCGACTCGCTGAGTGTCTTCCAGATCTTTTTGTACAAGGTGATGTTGTCGGCGTCGTCCAGCCACAGTTCGGCATGCCAGTCCTCGGCGACGACCAGTCGGTCGTCGAGCACCCAGAAGCCGTTGGCAGGCACGATCCTGACGGACGCCGTGAAGGGGATGACACCCAGCTCGACCGTGTCCATGCCGATCATGCCGTTGAGGCGGTCGAGTTGGCTCGCCAGCACCGAGGGCGGACAGATCAGTGATCGCAACGCGGCCTCCCACATCACCACGTGCAGCTTGCGCCCGGACCGGTACAGCCATTCCTGGCGCTGCACCCGGGAGCGGACGGCCGCTTCGATGTCGTCGGCTCCGCCCAGCAGCTCCGAGTACCGCTGGATGACATGCCGGGCGTACTCCGGAGTCTGCAGCAATCCGGCGATTACCGACTCTTCCCAGATCCACATGACAGAGGTGCGGTCGATCTCGGCGCTCAGCCCTTCGTGAAGGGGCTTGAAGCCGTTCGCCAGCGCTCGGCGCCATGACCTGATATGCGATTCGAATCCGGCCAGCCGAGCGGCGAGTTCGGGGTACACCCCCGGCTGCTCGGTCGCGTCGGCCCACGCCCGCAGGTCCTCGGGGGTAGCCGTCTGCCTGCCGTTCTCCAGCTTGCTGACCTTGGAGCCCGGCCAGCCGAGTCGCTGCGCGAGCTGCTGGCCGGTGAGCCGACCACCGGGGCATGTGAAGCGGATTTCGCGCAGCCGCGCACCCAACGCCGCTCGTGCCTGCTGATAGTCGGTGCTCACCGGTCATGCGCTATTCGGTCGTGGTCACCTGCGCGGCGAACCGGTCGCGCGGGACGGCGTGGTGCATCGCCGCGTCGCGGACCATGGCGTACCGCACGACCTCAGCCGGTTCGGTGATCAGCTCGATGTCGAGCAGGTTGTCCCCGTCGTCGAAGTGCAGCAGGGCGACCAGCCGTGAATCGAAGATCCAGAAGTCCTCGGCGGGCAGACCGGCTCGCTCGGCGTCCTTGCGCCACAGATACCGGATGTCCTCGCCGAAGGCGGCGTTGTGCCGGGCGTAGTCGAGCAGGAACAGCTGTTCCGTGGTGGGCGGGGCATCGGCGATGCGTACCCGGCCGACCGTCTTGCCGGCGTCCGTCTGGGCCTTGATGGTGACGAACCAGGGTTCGTCGGGGTCGCAGGGCGACGAGCCGGTGGCCAGGAACGCCTGGAAGTCGGGGTCCTGTCGGTCCGACGCGTAGCCGCGCCGCGTCTCCAGCCGCCAGGCGGTGTGCTCGAAGGCCTCGAACAGGCGGCGGAAGGTGGCCCGGTCCACGAGTTCCGGGCACCCGCTCCATCTCCTTCGGCCCCCAGTTCACGAGCAGCTCGCGCGGCACGGCCACCGCTGCCTCACCGGCCCCGAAGTGCCGGAGCTGTGCGAGGTCCTCGGGGTCCGTGACGGGCGTGCCCTGAACGATGATCTCGCCGGTGCCTTGGTCAGTGTGCAGGGCGGGGCAACCGTCGACCTTGCTGTCCGTGCCGGTGAAGCGCAACCGACGAACCATGGACGCTCTCCCTTTCGCGGGGTGTTGATCCCCTCAGCATGGTCGGTGGTCCGGCTCGGTACCACGGAGTCAGGCAGGGTTCAGCAGAAAACGTCAGCAATCTCGTGGCCGCAGTGAGAAAACTCGAGAAAACAGTGTACTGCCGGCTGGTGCTCAGCTTTTAGCGTGCTTGTAGAGGTTCGGCACGCCCATTCCACGAAGGAGCAGCCCATGACCGTCACCCTCGACCGCCCCCTGAGCACCCGCACGCGAGACCCGAAGGAACTGCTCAACGCCGTCCAGCCCTGGATCAGGCACCTCACGGTCAACGTGCTGGACGGCGGTATGACGCTCTGGGACCGCGAGGTGGCCCTCCTGCTGCGCGACGACACGATGGTCCGCGACATGGCCGAACGAATCCTCGGCAACGCCGTCATGTACACCATCGGCTGCATGGAGCACCCCGAGGTCCACCTCGGGGTCGGCAAGCTCGTCGACATCGGCGTCCACCAGCTCATCCTCGACACACCCGTGTGGTGGGCCCTCTGCGACGCGTACAACGAGGGCCGCTACAAGCACCACGCCCCGTTCATCGAGCGCCGCCGCGACGGCCTGTGCCTGCGCTCGGCGGACTTCCTGAAGTCCATCGGCTTCGACATCGACGAGGAGCTGTGGGCGATCGACGGCACGGACTGCTCACCGTGCGACAACAAGGTCCCCGACAGCCACTGAACAGCCCTACCCTGGCCCCTGCCGTCAGTCCCGCCGATGACAGGGGCCGGCCCCTGCGAAGAGGAATCGCCTTGCCCGCACAACACGACATCGCCGCCGAGACGGAGCTGTGGGACACATTTGCCGCTTCCGCTTTCAAGGCAGACGCGGAGCCGGGCTTCTGCTGGACCCAGTACGCCGGTCACGGACCCGGCCCGGAACTGCTGGGCGACCCGCGCCGCGTGCTGGAGATCGGCTGCGGCACAGGCCGCGCCCTCGCCCACCTCGCCGAGCGCGGCATCGTCGCCCGGGGCGTCGACCTGTCACCCGTCATGGTGGAGAAGACCACGACGAAGTGGCATGGCACGGGCGCGGAGTTCGTGTGCGCCGAGGTGTTGGAGTACCTGAGCGGGCACGAAGAGGTGTACGACGCGGTCTACTCGATCTTCGGAGCCGTCTGGTTCACCGACCCGAGCCGTCTCTTCCCCCTTGTCCGCCAAAGGCTCAGGCCCGGCGGTGTCTTCGTGTTCTCGCAGCCGCCCGCCATCCCGGGCGCGCACGGGCCGCAGGGCATGTACAAGGGAGGCTTCGCCGGAAAGGCGATGTTCACCTACCGCTACAGCTACCGGCCGGCCGTCTGGGAACGCCTGCTGACCCGAGCCGGTTTCGCCACGGCCGACGCGCAGGTGCTCGACGCGCCTCACCCGGGGCACATCGGGACGCTCCTCGTGCGCGCGGTCGCTCCGTGACGGACCCGGATCCGCCGCAGGAGCTATGCGTCAAACTCCGGATGGCAGCCGACCGGCTGTTGGCCGGGACCCCGCTGCACTGCTCGGGCAAGCGCACCATCCTTGACCTGGCCGAGGAAGCCCAGATCAAGCGGTGGCTGCTGACGCACAGGTATCCGAACAAGCTGATGGCCAAGTATCAGGCGGAGTTCGAGGCCGCCCGGCACAGAAGTGAGCCGGTCAAAAAGGCTGAGGCCGAGCTCGACAAGCTCCGCGAGGAGCTGGCCCGGGTCCGCAAGAAGAAGCGGCAGCTGACGGAGCTGGTGGGCGATCGAGCAGCTGGCGAGGGAACGGGCCGAGGCCCTGGCCGAACGGGATGAGGTCCTGCCCACCACCCCGCCACAGCAGCGGGCCGCCCCTTCCGGCGGGCGAACCCGCCGCCCGCTTCGCCGCGGGGACGGCGGTGACGAGCCGCTGCGGCGGCACGGGGCCCCTCCGAACGGGTGGGATCGGCGGTTCGCATGGCGAGTTCTGAGGTGACTTCCCTAGGCTGCGGCGGCATGAAGGGGCGGCGTCTGGCGACCGCCTTACGAAGACAGGTGCGGGAGAGTACGGGTGGAGCCCTACAGCAGGCACGGCAAGTTGGTGCGGGACCGGATTCCGCAAATCATCCGGGAGGACGGGGCCGAGCCGGTCACCTACACCGCGGGCCGGGAGGAATACCGCGGCCGGCTGCGGGACAAGCTCGGCGAGGAGGTCGCCGAGTTCCTTGAGGCGGACGAGGACTCGGCGCCGGAGGAACTCGCGGACGTGCTGGAGGTCGTGCGCGCACTCGCCGCAGACCTGGGGGTCGACGCGGATCAGCTGGAGAAGATCCGTGAGGCCAAGGCGGGTGAGCGGGGCGGCTTCGCCGACCGGATCGTCTGGACGGGCAACCGCTGACCGCCGACCGTCCTCGGCGACGAGTCGGTACGCGACTTCGTGCACAACTGCGTACGCGGCTGTGGACGTTGGCTGGTACGCGGCTTCATGCACCAGTCGGTACGCGGCTGGGGACGAGAGCGGGTACTCCTCACGCCTCGGGCTTGGTCAGGACGGCATGGCACACGCCGGTCAGCGGGAGCACGGGGGCACCGGCGGCGGGGACGAGTCCGGCCCGGCGGGCGAGTGCGGTGATCTCGCCCGGGTCGATGCCGCGCTGGAAGGTCCCCTTGCTCTGGCTGGACCAGAAGCCGTCGTGGTGGGCCGTCCAGCCGCCGTCCGTGGCGGCTTTGGTGATCTCCTCGGGTGAGCGGGTGACGGCCACGACATGCCCGCCGGGACGGGCGACGGACGCCGCGTCTTTGAGGGCCTGGATCCGCTGCCAGGGGTCGGGCAGCACATTGAGGACGAACATCGAGGTGACCAGGTCGAAGCGGGTCCGCTCGGGGCGGGGCCGGCCGAAACCGTCGTGCGGGTCGAACCCTTCGGCGTCCAGGCGGCCCCAAGGGCACCGGCGCCCTCTACATCCGCCGCGGCACCCGCATCACCGCCCAGCAGACCGGAGGCGGACAAGAACGCGGCCTGCGGGCCGGCACCCCCAACGTTCCCGCGACTGTCGGCTTCGGCGCCGCCGCCCACCTCGTCACCACCGACGCCGTCCCGCCCCCGACCCGCACCCGGTCCCTGCGTGACCGTCTCCAAGACCGCCTCCGGGCCGCGATCCCCGGCGCCACCGTCAACGGTCACCCGCACCGGCGACTGCCCGGGAACCTCAGCCTCACCCTCCCCGGCATCGAGGCCACCGACCTCCTCGACCGCATCCCCGGCATCGCCGCCTCCACCGGCTCGGCCTGCAACACCGGAAGCGGCGAACTCTCCCACGTCCTCACCGCGATCGGCCTCACCCGCGAACAGGCCCGCGCGACCCTCCGCCTCAGCATCGGCCGCACCACCACCGACACCGACATCGACCAGGCCGCCGACCTCATCACCCATACCGCACACACCCTGATGCCGGCGCCCGCCAACGCGTCCTGACCCGCCACCCGAACCAGGCCGCCCTCGCGGGAAGACCCCCCCCGCGGCCCTCCGGGGCGGCCTTCGAACCTCGCCCGGCCGGGCCTCGGCGCGGGGGTGACCTCACTATCCTTAAACGGGATGATTAGGGCATTGAAGGAAGATCCCCAGCTCGCCCCGCATACGCCGGGCCCGGTCATCCACGCACGACTCACCGCACTCGTCGGCTGACCGCTACGGCGGTCGAGACGCTGCGGGCCGTGGCCTCTCAAAAGTGAGGCCATGTGACCCTGGGCAACCGACTGGGAGCCCGGCCTCGCGCTCTGTTCGTCAACCTATGCAACACACGCAGACTGGCTAGTAGTGCTTCGTTACGTTGAGTGATCTCGGCTGATCGTGGGCAACTTCCCGGAATGAGGTTGGGGGAAGTGGAGCGCCTCCGGGATGAGTTGGCGGAGTTCGTTGCCGATGTGTTCGGGTCGTTGCCGCGGCGGGATCAGCGGCGGTGGGGCGAGTGCTGCACGCCGAGGCCAACCCGCCGGTGAGCAGCAGGCCGAGACCACTCTGTCCGACAACTCGACCGGAGATCCCGTTCCGCATCGTGGACTTGAGAACCGCTGTGTCCCGGTACACTTCCACGCACATGCAGTTTGGTCCGCCGACCGTGTGCCTGAGCGCGTTGCCCACGAGCTCCGAGGCGACCAGAACGGCGTCGTCCACCCGCTCTGGCTAAGCACGTTCTTTCACAACCTCGCGTACATGCCGGCGCGCGAGGCCAGCAGGCTCGGCGCAGTCGGCCAGCTTCACCCAATGGCGCCGTACCGGGGTCCGCCTGAAGAGGCGCTCCTCGTCCACCAGTCCATCGCCGCTTCCCGCTTTCCACCAGAGCACTGGACTGATCAGTCTTGCCACGGGTGAGCCGCGGCGGCACGCCACGCTCCCGTCTCCCCACACGCCGCTGGACGGCGGACGAACGGCGTACCGACGGCGTACCGACGCCGACCGAACCCGGCCAGGCTCTTCATCGAGGCGCCGGTCCTTAGCCTCGGTGCACCTGGCGGGAGGTAACGCGAAATGAGTAGCAGTGCGAGGCAGACCGCACCACACGAGGTGCCCCTGGGCCCGCGCCTCGTGACGACCTTCTTCAAAGACCCGTCCCCGTAGACGCACACGGGCGAGCGTGTGGCACCGCCCCTGGCCGGTGCCGGAGACTTCTGTCTCCTCCTCGCCAGTCAGGGTGCGTAGGCCGCATCTTCCGCATCGACGGCATCGAGATCGACGTCGGCCAACGCGAACTCGGGCGCCACCACGTCGGCCAGTGCGGCGACGGCGCCGGCGAACTCCTCGAAGTCCATGTTCGCCCCAAAGAGGTTGTTCTCGATGCTCCACAGCTCGGCTGCCACAACGCGGACGCACCGCCCACGCTCACGCCGTAGGTCCACTACGAGAAGCGGCAGGTCAGTCGAGGCGACAGCTACAGGGTCTGCAAGGACAAGAAGTGGATGCTGATACTCCGCAGGGAAGAGGTCGAGGACCGACTCGGGCGTCAAGCCCTCGTAACTCCGGTCATCGACAAGTGCGACGTTGGCAAGAAGCCGCCCTGCTGGGCGAGCACAGCGCCGCCCGCAGAGCGTCCCAAGCACCGTCTGCCGAGAAATCGGTGCGCACAACGAGGGCTTCCAAAGTGCACGGGAGCTGATGCATGCGGGGACAGTACCGCCAACCCGGTGAACCAATCCGGTCACAGCACTAGACAGCTCCACCACACCGGAGGTCTTCGCCATGATCAAAACCGGCGAGTGTCAACAACGCTCATGATCAACACAACTAGCCGGCGAGATGACCCGTCTGACGGACAGTGGCGTTCTGGAAGCCTGGGAGATCTGCCCCGACTCAGGCGGCGCGCATTGGACTCTCGCACCAGGACAACGATGAGATCGACCGAGGGCCCTGGATTCCCCGCCCTGCGTGATGCGGGCCGACCGGTCAGGCGGCATCGCTGATCGCGATTGCAGTGCTCACCGTCTCGACGACCCCGAACTGCACCCGAGGCCCACTCTTCATGCCCGCCCAACGGCAAGCTCACCCGACCGAACTGTGCCAGCAACCCCATCCGCCAAGATCGTCACGACAAGGGCTTCTCGATTCCAGAAGCCGCAGCAGACCCCAATGCGGATCAGACAGGCGACAGCCCGCCTGATCGGGCAAGGACGACAAGGCCAAGCCCTACAAGCAGCAGGGACATGGCGTCCTCAAAGTCGCTCTGCGTCGGCCACTCAGCATCGGCCCTGCGCATCCGCAGGTACTGGGCCCTGACTTCCTCCAGGGCATCTTGATCGACGTCCCCGTCCTGAACTGCCTTCCCTGCTTGGAGGACGACATCAAGGTGTATCAGGAGCGATTCGGGCTGCCCTGCGACTGGTCCGCGCTCAAGTGACCGGAGCACGTTGCCGAATGCGTTCTTGTCTTCGAACTGAGGGGCGCACCTCGCAACGAGGTCTTCCCGGTCGTAGGTGCCCGTGTAGAAGGCTTCGGTGAAAGCCTGCAGGAGTTCGCGGCGGCTACGAGCGGTTCCGAGTCTCGGGTCGCACAGTGGATGCACGAACTGAGCAGCCCTGGTCTTCGCCCACGCTCGGCTACCGCGAGGGTCACCGACGTACGTGCGGAGCGCACGGAGGGCCTGTCGCGTGCTCACCCAATCGTCATCACCGAGGAACAGCCAACACACAAGCACGAACTCAGCCAACGGCCGGACGGATGGCGGCTTGCGTCTGCGCAACAGGTCAAGAAACAACGTCCGTTGAGCACCGGTGTGCAGCGCCTTCTCTGAGCCGCGTTGTCCCGTCCGCCGACGCTGGGGTTGAGCCAGCAGCCCCCTGGCCACCCAGTCATGCACGAGGCGCTTGGTCACTTGGTGACCTGCCGCCGCAGCATCGGCGACCAGATCGTCGATCGTGCCCGGTTCGCTAATCACCTCTGGAAATTACATCGGATCCGAGCGGCCTACCTGCACTTCTCGAAAGCTCCAATTCGTAGGCTCAGCAATGAAATCAGGGACCCACCAGCGGCCTGAGCTTGCCGGCACCGCCGCAGGCAGGTCCCTGATCATGCGACACCACATTCAGGAGAGAACGATGAGTGCCGACGACAACGACCCTAAGCCTGCCACCGAGCAACGCACCACCTCCCAGCCGCCGAAGAGGCAGTCTCGACGGTTGAGCCCTTTACTCCAGCTGATCTTTCGAAACGCCGTCGGCGGAGCCGCCTCGGCAGCGGGGGCGGCGATCATCGGTTGGTTGATCTGGTTGATCCAGCGCTGAGCCGTCCCCGCCGCTGGGACAACCGACCCTGGGGAGCCGGTCCTCACATCTCCAGAGCTCCGGGCCCCGGGCAGGGAGGGGCGGCAGCGCTCCTTCGGGGCCGATGCCCACCATGGCGCGGCCGGCCAGGACGCTCTCGGGGTGAGCCCACGTCGCTTTGCGGACTGGTCAGGCCGGGACGGCAGCGGTCGCCGGTTCGGTCTGTGCCGCGCCGTGTGCGGCAAGGTAGCGCTCGGCGTCCAGGGCCGCGGCCGCGCCGGTGCCGGCGGCGGTGATGGCCTGGCGGTAGGTGTGGTCGACGACGTCGCCGGCGGCGAACACGCCGGGCAGGTTGGTGCGCGTGGAGGGGGAGTGCACCTTGATGTAGCCCTCGCCGTCCAGCTCCATCTGGCCGGTGAACAGCTCGGTGCGCGGGTCGTGGCCGATCGCGATGAATAGCCCCGTCACGTCCAGGTCGCGGGTGGCGCCGGTGAAGACGTCGCGCAGGACGACGCCTCCGAGCATGCCGCCTGTGTCCTTGATCTCGGTAATCTCGCTGTCGAACGCGAAGGAGATCTTGTCATCGGCGAAAGCCCGGTCCTGCATGACCTTCGAGGCGCGCAGGGTGGAGCGGCGGTGGACGACGGTGACCGACTTCGCGAAGCGGGTGAGGAAGGTGGCTTCCTCCATGGCGGTGTCGCCGCCGCCGACCACGACGATGTCGCGGCCCTTGAAGAAAAACCCGTCGCAGGTCGCGCACCAGGACACGCCGCGGCCGGACAGCTCGTCTTCGTTCGGGAGGCCGAGCTTGCGGTAGCCGGAGCCGGTCGCGATGATCACCGTCTTCGCGCGGTGCACGGTGCCCGCAGAGTCGGTGAGGAGCTTGATGTCGCCGGTCAGGTCGACGGAGACGATGTCGTCGTCGATCATCTCGGCGCCGAACTTCTCGGCCTGGGCCCGCATGTTCTCCATGAGGACCGGGCCGTCGACACCCTCGGGGAAGCCGGGGAAGTTCTCCACCTCGGTCGTGGTGGTCAGCGAGCCGCCGACGAAGATGGAGCTGCCGAACAGCAGAGGCCTGAGCTGGGCGCGGGCGGTGTAGAGGCCGGCGGTGTATCCGGCAGGGCCGGAGCCGATGATGACGACCTCGCGTATCTCGCTCACGCCGTCGTCTCCGGCTTCTCCGGGGCGATCTCGGCGATCAGGCCCTCGACCAGAGTCTTGATCTCGTCGCGGATCGGGCGCACGGCCTCGACGCCCTGGCCGGCCGGGTCCTCGAGCTTCCAGTCCAGGTAGCGCTTACCGGGGAAGACGGGGCAGGTGTCGCCGCAGCCCATGGTGATGCAGACGTCCGACTCGCGGACCGCGTCCATGGTAAGGATCTTCGGCGTCTCCTTGGAGATGTCGATGCCGACCTCGGCCATGGCCTCGACGGCGGCCGGGTTGACCTGGTCGCCGGGGTTGGAGCCGGCGGAGCGGACCTCGACACGGTCGCCGGCCAGGTGGGTCAACCACGCGGCGGCCATCTGGGAGCGGCCGGCGTTGTGGACGCAGACGAACAGGACGGACGGCTTGTCGGCCATGGTGATCGTTCTCTCTCGTCGCATGGCGGAACCCAGCCGCCAATGACTTCAGCCCTCGCTGGTATCAGCGGGTGATGATGTGAGAGTATCAGTGCATGCTGACTTCAGTCGATCCTGACGTGATCCGGGTGCTGGGCGATCCGCTCCGCCTGAAGATCGTGACCCTGCTGGCGCGCGAGACGCTCTGCATGACGCACCTGGTTGAGGAGACCGGAGCCAAGCAGACCAACCTGTCCAACCACATGAAGGTGCTGCGCGAGGCCGGGCTGGTGGAGACCGAGCCATGCGGCCGGTTCACCTACTTCAAGCTCAAGCCCGACGTCCTGGCCGGGCTGTCCGAGCAGTTCGCCGCGCTGGCCGACTCCGCCCGTACCGCTGCCGAGAACAAGAGGGCCTGCCCGTGACCTCCACCGAGCCCACCACCGCCTCCACCAAAGGCGCCGGCCCGGCCGGGGACGACTCGATCGTCAAGAAGCTCTCCACCCTCGACCGCTACCTCGCCGTGTGGATCCTCATCGCCATGGCCGTCGGCCTCGGGCTCGGGCGGGTGATCCCGGGACTGAACGACGCGCTGGCGAAGGTGGAGATCGGCGGGATCTCCCTGCCGATCGCGCTCGGTCTGCTGATCATGATGTACCCGGTCCTGGCCAAGGTCCGCTACGACAAGCTGGACGCCGTCACCGGCGACCGCAAGCTGATGATCTCCTCCCTGGTCGTCAACTGGGTCCTGGGACCTGCGGTGATGTTCGCCCTGGCGTGGATCTTCCTGCCGGACCTGCCCGAGTACCGCACCGGCCTGATCATCGTCGGCCTGGCCCGCTGCATCGCCATGGTCATCATCTGGAACGACCTGGCCTGCGGCGACCGCGAGGCCGCCGCCGTCCTCGTCGCACTGAACTCCGTCTTCCAGGTCATCGCGTTCGGCCTGTTGGGCTGGTTCTACCTCGACCTGCTGCCCGGCTGGCTGGGCCTGGGCGACGGCGCGCACCTGGACACCTCGATGTGGGAGATCGCCCTGAACGTGGTGATCTTCCTCGGCGTCCCGCTGCTGGCCGGCTTCCTGACCCGCCGCATCGGCGAGCGCAAGATGGGCCGTGCCGACTACGAGGCGAAGTTCCTGCCGAAGATCGGCCCGTGGGCCCTGTACGGGCTGCTGTTCACGATCGTCATCCTCTTCGCTCTGCAGGGCAAGACCATTACCTCGCAGCCGCTGGACGTCGCCCGGATCGCGCTGCCGCTGTTGGTCTACTTCGCGGTCATGTTCTTCGGCACTTTCCTCCTCGGCAAAGGCCTGGGCCTGGCCTACGACCGCACCGCGACGCTGGCGTTCACCGCGGCGGGCAACAACTTCGAGCTGGCCATCGCGGTCGCCATCGCCACCTTCGGCGTCACCTCCGGCCAGGCCCTGTCCGGCGTCGTCGGCCCGCTCATCGAAGTCCCGGTGCTGATCGGCCTGGTCTACGTCGCGCTCGCCTGGCGAGGGAAGTTCGCCCCGGCGCGGTGACCACCGCCCCGTGACGCAGCACACGATTGTGGTGGTGGTCGGCGGCGGCCAAGCTGGGCTCGCCGCCGGCTACCACCTGCGCCGCCAGAGCCTCGACTTCACCATCCTGGACGGCGACACGGCGCCGGGCGGTCCTGGCAGCACATGTGGGACTCCCTGCACCTGTTCCCCCCGGCCGCCTACTCACCACTCCCTGGGCGGCTCATGCCCGCTCAGCTCGTCGGGACCTACCCGGACGCCGGGCATCCGGTGAAACTACCTCGCCGGCTACGAGAAACGCTACGACCTGCCCGTCCAGCGCGGCACCCGTGTGGACGCCGTATGCTCTGACGGCGACCGGCTCCTGGTCGAGGCAGACACCGGCACCTGGCGGGCCCGCGCGGTCATCAGCGCCACCGGCAGCTGGTCGCGGCCCTCTCCCCACAGTTCCGGGCCGATCCGTATTCACCGGCCAGCAGCTGCACACCGTGAACTACCGCTCCCCGGCCGACTTCACAGGGCAGCGCGTCATCGTGGTCGGCGGCGGCAACTCCGGCGCCCAGATCGCCGCCGACCTCACCCTGGACGGCCGCGTCGAGGTCACGTGGGTGACCCGGCGCCCGCCCCGTTATCTCCCCGACGGCATCGACGGCCCCGCCCTGTTCGACGTTGCCACTGCCCGACGCCGTTCCCTCGATGCCGGCCGCAGCGACACCGGCGGAGTGGCCTCGCTCGGCGACATCGTCGCCGTGCCGCCCGTCCGTGCCGCCTGCGACGCAGAACGCCTGCTGGCGAGGCCGATGTTCTCCCACCTCACCGCCGGCGGCGTTCGGTGGGCCGACGGCAGCGGGGCCAGCGCGGACGCGATTATCTGGTGCACCGGCTTCCGCCCGGCCCTGTCCCACCTCGCCCCGCTGGACCTGCGCGGCCCGCGCGACCGCATCCCCACCGACGGCACCCGCGCCCTGGGCGAGCCGCGGCTGCACCTACTCGGCTACGGCGACTGGCCCGGCCTCGGCCACCCTTATCGGCGTCGGCCGCACCGTCCGGGACGCCGTCCGCGAAGTCACCGGCCTGCTCACGTAGGCGCGCCGTAGCGCCCGTCTCGCTGTCACCGCCGTTCACCGGTTGCGTGCAGCTCCCCCTTGTCAGTGCCACCAGCGACAATCCCTTACGACAGCGCTATGTACGCGGAGATGCGATCGAGACGACCCTCTACCTCGGGTGCACGGAGGTCACGGTCGCCAAGGGCGGCACCACGCCGAAGGGCACCCGGTACATCGACCTCGGCGGCGGGCACACGGCCGTCCAGGCCGCTCAAGGCGTCGCCCACGTTCGTACGCCCGGACCGCGACGGCGTCGTCTGGGCCGAGGGTACATAGGGCACCCGCTGACGCGGTGATCTGGTGCACCGGCTTCCGGCCGGCCCTCTCGAACCTGTCGTCCCTCGGCCTGCGCGGCCCACGCGGCCGCATCACCACCCGCGGCACTCGCTCCGTGCAGGAGCCTCGGTTGCATCTCCTCGGCTACGGAGACTGGACGGGCCCCGCCTCCGCCACGATCATTGGCGTCGGACGACCGGCCCGCGACGCTGCTCACGAGATCGCCGGGCTCCTTGCCAACGGGGGTGATTCGAGCGAGACACCAGTCCCACATACTGATCACCGGGCAGGTCATCGAGACGGACAGTCATGATTCACCTGCGTCAGCCGCACGAAGGCCGGGGCGCCGGATCCAGGATGGACCGAATCCTCTGCAGTCCCTCGTGGTTCACGGAGAACCAGGCCCAAGTGCCGCGCCGTTCGCGGTCAAGGAGCCCGGCCTCGGTCATGATCTTGAGGTGATGGCTGACAGTGGATTGCCGCAACTCCAGGCTGTCGGCGAGGTCGCACACGCATGCCTCGCCCTCAGGCGCCTGTTCCAGTAGCCGGAACAACTGCAACCGGGTGGGTTCGGCGATGGCCCTCAGCATCGCAGACAGCTGCTCGGCTTCGGAGCGCTCCAGAGGCTTGCAGCTCAGCCCCGGCCCGCACGAGCCACCCTCGATGAAACCGTCTTTCGACGCTTGCAGATCTATGACAGCCACCCGATGACCATATACGCCGTGTGATCACTTTGACACGATCGAAAGTGGCCGTACCGTGCATTCAACAAGAGTTGGGCGCCTGTTGTGGCTGGCGTCGACACAGCGGCGAACGAGCCGACCGGCGTGCGAGGCGCGTCGTGGTGGCTTCCTTGCGAGCAGTGAAGTCAGTTGTTCATGTGTGGGAGGCAGCTGATTGGAGTTGTAGCGAGACTCATGAGATCGGGAGGCGCCCCGCTGCTCAGTCGTGGCGGGCGAGCTTGACCGCGGAGACGAGCAGGATCACGGCGAGAACGGGGATGAGGAGCAGGTCCGGGAACACGCCGAGGAGCAGTCCGCCGAGCACGGCCCCGGCGACCGAGCCGGCGGCCATGAGCGCCGTGAAGCGGAGGTTAGCGCCCAGGACGGCAAAACTGCCGTCGCGGCTGTAGCGGGTAAACGCGACGAGCATGGTCGGCAGGGAGACCAGCAGGGAGAGGCTTCCGGCGGTCCTGATGTCCTCGCCGAACAGCAGCACGATCGTCGGGATCAGCAGCTCGCCGCCGGCCACTCCCATGATCGCGGCGACGACGCCGATGCCGAACCCGGCCGCGACACCGGCGGGGAACTGGGCCCACAGCGGCAGCGCGAGACTGTCCAGGGTGGTGGTGTGGGTGACCAAGAGCGCGGCGGCCATGAGGACCATCAGGGCGGCCAGCACCTTGTAGAGGGTGGCGCTGCGCATACGGACCGCCCAGCTTGCTCCGGCCCAGGCGCCTATCAGGCTGCCGGCCAGCAGGTTGACCGCGATCGGCCAGCGGGCGGTGACCTCGGCGGCCGGGACCGCGGCCAGGCGGGCGGGCAGCGCGACCAGGACCACCACCAGGCTCATCGCCTTGTTCAGGATGACGGCCGAGAGCACGGCGAACCCGAAGAGGCTGATCAGCAGCGGCAGGCGGAACTCCGCGCCGCCCAGCCCAATCATCCCGCCCAGAACGCCGATACCTGCTCCCGCCCCGAACACCACAGGTGCCGAGTTCGCGAGCCGAAAGGGATGGAGGGTCTGGTTCGTGCTCATGACAGACATCCTCGCTGGACGCGAGCCCTGCCGCTACGACAGCCCCCGCCTTCGGGGCAGGGCACCGGACGTCCGGTCCTGATTCGTTCTGACCTCCGAGAACCAGCCCTGCGACTGCCCGCCCCTCTCCGCGGCCGGTCGCTGGCCCGTGCCGGCGAAACTCGTCAAGATGCGGCGCGCTTTCCGCTGACCTCGAACGCCTCCCAAACGGGTAAGCGCGTTCTCGTGTACAGAGCCGGTCGCGGACGAAAGAGACGGCCCGAGAAGGTTCAGCTCTCCCGAGAAGGTCATGGTCTTCTGACCGGGGCTGTCCAGGTCGTGCCGTCGGTTGGTGTGGTGTGCCAGGCGATGAGTGCGGCAGCAGCGGAAGCCAGTGCGAGGACGGCGAACAGGTGGGGGTATCCGCCGAGGGGAACGGCCAGGGCGGTGCCTGCGAAGGGAGCGAGCGCGGAGGCGGTCGTCGTGGGGGCGGCAAGAATGCCGGAGAGACGGCCGTAGCGGTTGGCGCCCCACCGGTCGGTAATAGCGGTGGCCTGCAGCAGGGTGAGGTTGCCGCGGACGGTACCGGCGATGACGGCGAGGACTGCCAGCAGAAGGTAGGGGCCGGTGATGAATGCGAAGGCGGCGGTGGTCGCTCCTCCCAGGCCGATGAGGGCGGTGGCGCGCAAGGCGGGTGAGCTTCGGCGGGCCAATGCGGCATACAGAGTACGGCCGAGAGTCTGGCCCGCTCCGCCCAGCCCCAGAGCCCAGGCGGCCTGGGCAGGGGTATAACCGCGGTCGAGCAGCAGAGGGATGAGGGTGACGACCACGGCGTACATCGCGAATGCCGAAAGCGTCAGGGCGGTGGCAAGGAGCAGGAAGGGACGGCTGCGGGTGATGACTGTCGTAGTGGCGGTTGCGCCGGCTGCGACAGAGGGCTGGGCGGGAGGCCAGGGGCCGCGCAGGGCGAAGGCGTGCGCAGGTACGGTGACGGCGGCCAGGACGGCAGCGAGGATCAGATAGGTGTGCCGCCAGCTGAAGTGGTCGGCCAGCTGGGCGGTCAGAGGTGCGAAGACGGTGGAGGCGAGGCCGCCGGCGAGCGTGACGACGGTCAGGGCGCGTACGTGGTCGGGAGCCCACCAGCGGGTGAGTGCGGCGAAGGCGGGCTGGTAGAACGTGGAGGCCATGGCGAGACCGGCCAGTAACCATCCGGCTGTGAACAGGGCCAAATTGGGCGCGGTCGCGATGATGATCAGACTGGCAGTGCCGATGACGGAGCCGGTGGTCATGACCGTGCGCGGGCCGCGGGTGTCCAGGATCCGGCCGACGCGGATGCCGGCCAGGGCAGAGACGAGCAGAGCGGCGGAGAACGCGGCCGTGGTCATGGCCGCGCTCCAGCCGGTGGCGGTGGTGATCTGCGAATTGAGGACAGGAAACGCGTAGTAGACGATGCCCCAGCTGGTGATTTGGGTCAGGCACAGGGCCGGCAGGGCCCTGCGCGGCCGCGTCGGTCTGTCGAGTGCCGCGGTCGCGGAACGGGCCGTGAAGAGGTTGCTCATGCGCCGTCAGCAGCAACCAGCCGCGTCGGACCGCTGTTCGGACCGGTTGGCGACTGCCGGGCTGCAACAGGCGCTGCCGGACTGCTTGGCGAGGGTGTCGGCGTCGGCCTTGACGACGTACACCTCCCACGGTTCCTGGCCGGGGCCGCGCACCCAGACTTTGTCCTGCAGGGCGTAGCAGCAGGCGGTGTCCTTCTCCTCCGCTGTGGCCAGCCCCGCCTGGGCCAGCCGGGCAGCGGCTGTCTGCACGTCTTCGGTAGAAGCCACCTCGATGCCGAGGTGGTCCAGGCGGGTGTCCTCGCCGTCTGTTCCTTCGATGAGAACGAACTTGAGCGCGGGGTCGCTAATCGCGAAGTTGGCATAGCCGTCACGGAGTTTGGCGGGTGCGGTGTCGAACAGCTTGCTGTAGAAGACGATCGCGGCTGGCAGATCAGGTACGCGCAGGACGAGCTGTACCCGGGACATGTGAGTTCCTTCTGCTGGATTGGATGGTGCACGCGGCCTGCGGCCGTGACTGCGTTGAGCGGGGCGTTCAGGCGTTGCAACAACCGCCGGATGCGGTGGCCGGGCTGGGGGAAACGGTGATGAGCTGAACCGGCTGCGGGGCAGGAGTGGTGCAGCAGCCCGCCTCAGCCTCGGAGGCGTCGGCGGTGTCGAACAGTCCGGAGCCGCCGCACACGCCGGTTTCCGGCAGAACCAGTTCCACGCGGTCGGCCGCTTCGGTGTCGCCCGCCAGTGCGGCCGCTACGGAGCGGACCTGCTCGTAGCCGGTCATCGCGAGGAACGTGGGAGCACGTCCGTAGCTCTTCATGCCGACCAGGTAGACACCGGAGTCCGGGTGGGACAGTTCCCGGTGGCCGTGCGGGTAGACGGTGCCGCAGGAGTGCTGGTTGGGGTCGATCAGCGGAGCGAGCTCCACCGGTGCCTGCAGGCGCTCGTCCAGGCGCAGACGAACCTCGGAGAGGAAAGACAAGTCGGGGCGGAGTCCGGTCAGGACGATGAGCTCGTCCACGCCCCGCAGGCGTCGGCCGTCCTCGGCCACCAGTACCAGCCGGCCAGCCGTGTCGCGTTCGACGGCCTCGGTCCGGAAGCCGGTGACCGCTTCAGCCTGGCCGTCGTCGACGGTCGCCTTTGCAGCGAGGCCGAGAGCACCGCGCGCGGGCAGCTGGTCCGCGTCTCCGCCGCCGAAGGTGGATTCGGAGATGCCGCGGCGCAGCACCCACACCGTCTTCGTCGCCGTGTCGTCCTGGGAGCGCGCCAGCTCGGCCAGTGCGACGAGGGCGGTGAACGCGGAGGCGCCCGAGCCGATGACGGCGGTGCGCTTGCCCGCGTATCGGTCACGAACGGCCGGGTCCGTGAGGTCGGGGATGCGGTAGCTGATGCGGTCGGCTGCCGCCCGCTCGCCGAAAGCCGGCAGACCGCTGCCCCCGGCTGGAGAGGGCAGGGCCCAGGTACCCGAGGCGTCGATCACTCCGGCGGCGAGGATCCGTTCCTCGCGACCGTCGGTGTGCTGGACGTGCACGACGAAGGGCTGGGTGTCGCGGTCGGCGTCCACAACGCGGTCCCGCCCGGCCTTCGTTACGCCGGTGACCCGGGCACCGTAACGGACCCGGTCACCGAGAACGGCGGCGAGTGGCCGCAGGTAGTGCTCGATCCAGTCGCCGCCGCTCGGGTAGGTGCTGGCGTCGGGCTTGCTCCAGCCCGTCGGGGCGAGGAGCTTCTCAGCGGCCGGATCGACGACTTCGCCCCAGGTGGAGAACAGGCGGACGTGCGCCCAGTCGTGCACGGAGGTGCCGGCGGTGCGGCCCGCCTCGAGAACGAGTGCATTCAGGCCGCGGTCGGAGAGGTGGGCTGCGGCGGCCAGGCCGATGGGGCCGGCGCCGATGACGACCACGGGCGGAACAGAAGCGGTGGACATGGTTGCGACGACTCCTCGGCTTCGATGCTTGTCGATATCGGTCAGCATGCACCGAAGATCGATGTCCGTCAACATAGAAGTTCATCTAATCAAGCCCGCTCGGGGTATGGGGGTTCCGTTTACCGCTTGGCAAATGATTTGATGCCTGTCAACATAGAGGTATGTCTAATCTGGCCATCGGCTCCACCGACCTGCACGCCACCGCGTCATGGTGTTGCCAGCCGCTGGGCAAGGAAGAACTGTCCGCTGCGGACTCTGAGAAGATCGCCACGATCTTCAAGGCGCTGTCCGATCCCGTCCGGCTGCGGCTGTTCTCGAAGATCGCGGCCCAGCCGGCCGGAGAGGCCTGTGTCTGTGACATCCAGGACGTCGGCGTTTCTCAGCCCACTGTCAGCCACCACCTGCGCAAGCTGCGAGAAGCCGGGCTTCTCCAGTCCGAGCGCCGTGCCAGCTGGGTGTACTACCGCGTTGCGCCCGGAGTGTTGTCGGCCATGGCGGGCCTGCTGTCGCAGAGCACCTGATCGGCCGACACCGTCCGTCCGCTGCTGGATGCTTCGGCCGGACGCAACGGCTCCCGGGCGCGTGAACATGCCTACGGGTAACGGACCCCGGGAAGGACGCCGGGAGGGGAGACGCCATGTGCCAGAAAGGGGTCATCGCCCCTTGTGACGGTACGTGCTTGGAGCTGAGCACAGCCGACATGGTCTGGTGGTCCAAGGTGTTCAAAACCCTCGGGGACCCAGTGCGCCTGCAGTTGCTGATGCAGCTCGCGGAACGGGCCGGGGCCGAGGCTGCGGTACATGAACTGGCGGACGTCGGGGTATCCCCGGCGACCGTCAGTCACCACCTGAAACGCCTGCGCTGCATCGGTCTGATCGAAAGCAGACGTGAGGGCCGCCTCGTCTACTACAGACTGGGTGAGGGAGTGCGCTCTGCGCTGATGCAGATTCTGCATCAGCGCAGCCAAGTCGGCGCGTGACCGGCGGTCGAGCGGGACCAGCACCCCGGCTCCGCACCCCCGATTCGGACAACACGGTACGAGGCCGGAGGCCGAGCCGGGGAGCCGGGTGGTGCGGGCGCTTTCCCGAACGCCGGGGATCAGCCCACGGCAGCAGCCGCGGAGGCCGACACGGGCTGGTCCAGGTGAACGGTCGTATCGCACAGGCGCTCCACCTGCGCCGGGTCGTGGGAGACGAGCAGGACCGCTCGGCGGCCGTGCAGTGCGGCGATGGATTGTTCGACCTTGTCCCTGCTGCGTTCGTCGAGTGCACTGGTGGGCTCGTCGAGCAGCAGTGCTGCCGGCTCCAGAGCCAGGGCGCGGGCAAGACAAAGCCGTTGGCGCTGCCCTGCGGACAGGTCCTGCGCGGGCGAATCAAGCCGGTCGGCAACCTCCTTCCACAGTCCGGCCTCTTCCAGCGCCTGCTCTGCCCGCTCCCGCAAGATTTCCTGGGAAGCCCGCAGGACATGGCGCAGACCGAACAGGGCATTGTCGAGGATGCTGCCACCGAAGACGACCGGCGTCTGGGGCACGAGTACGATCTTGGCCCTCAGGTCGGCGTCTCCCTTGCCGGGCGCGATCGTCCGCTCGAGCACCCGCAGTTCCCCGTCACGAATCAGCCCGTTGGGCAGCAGTTCCACCAAGGCGCGCAGGATGGTGGACTTGCCCACTCCCGACGGTCCGCACAACCCGGTGGTGGAACCGTGTTCGAGACTGAACGAGACGGGCCCGACCAACACCTTCTCGCGGCTGCGTACACGGAGCTCGCGCACGGTGATTACGTGGTCCATCTCTCCCCCTCGAAGCGGTTGCGCAGCGCGACTGCCGCGCTGAGAAGTACTGCCGTGATGAGCACCAGCGCCATCGCGCTTCCCCATGCCTGGGTGACGGCCTGGGGGTCACCCGAGTCCTGGGAAAGAGTGAAGATGTGGGTCGGCAATGCCTGTACGGGTGCTTCGACGATGCCGCTCGGCACGGCGGGCGCGCCGAAGAAGACAGTCGCGGTGAACAACAGCGGGGCGGTCTCGCCCGCGGCTCGGGCCAGGCCGAGGAGCAGGCCGGTGATCGTCGCCGGCCAGGTGTACGGAACGACCACGGAGCGAACGAACTGCGCGCGCGTCAGCCCTAGTGACAGGGCACTCTCCGTGAGTTCCGGAGGAATGCTCCTGACGCGGGCGGAGGTGGTCAGAGCGATCACCGGCACCACAACGGGAACGAGTACGATCGCGCCCGCCAGCCAGGACCGGCCCCAGCCCATCATGGTGGACAGGATCACGAAACCTGCCAGGCCCAGCAGGATGGTCGGCGCCCCTCCGAGGACGACGGTGAGGGTCTGCAGCACGCGTGCCGTGCGCTCGGAGGCATGAATTCCGATCAGGATGCCCGCGCCGAAGCCCAAGGGCAGAGCCAGGACGGCCGTGGTGGCGATGAGCAGCAGAGTGCCGACGATCTGATCGCGCACGCCTCCTCCGGCCGCGCCGGTCGCCGACGTGAACCAGAAGGACGGATTCAACGCCGAGCTTCCCCGCGTCACCAGCAGAGCGAGCATGCCGGCGAGGAGGATGCTGGGCAACAACAGGGCACCCATCCGCAGCACCATCACCAGTCGATCCCGCTGCAGCCGCATTCGCGGCGTGCCCCGGAACCGGAAGCGGGGGACGCGCTTGGTCGCTGAGCCTCGGGTGCGACCTCGTGTGCCCCAGATTGTGGCGGCGGCCACCAGTGCCAGGAGGATGAGGCCGAGCCCGCACAGAGCGGCGAAGTAGGGACCGGAAGTTCCGGCCAACACGGGTTCCGGGCCGGCGAGCTTCGTCGTCAGCGTCTGGCCGGGGTGGACCAGCGAGTCGAAAAACCCTCCGAAACTGGTGGGCAGCCGGCCGTCCGCCCGGCCCACGACCAGGAATACGGCGATGGCTTCGCCCAGCGCCCGGGCCAGACCGAGCAGAACGGCCGCTCGCATGGCTGGCCGCGCCATCGGCAGAACCGCCGAGCGAACCACTTCCCGCCGGGTCAGCCCGAGCGAGTAGGCGGCCTCGCGGACGCGGTCGGGCACTGCGGCGAGTGCGTCGACACTGACGGCCACGATGGTGGGAGTGATCATGACCGCGAGAACGATGCCGGCGGCCGCGAGACTGTCCCCGCCGGGTACGTCGGCGAACTGCGCGATGACGGGACGGACGACCATGATGCCGATGAGGCCGTAGACGATGGACGGCACGGCGGCGAGCAACTCCACGCACATACGCAGAGGGCGCGCCAAGCGGGGCGGCAGGTACTCTGACAGCGCCACGGCCGCTGCCCAGCTGACGGGCACGGCGATGACGAGGGCGAGAACCGACACCACCGCCGTGCCATAGATCATTGCCAGACCGCCGTACACGGAGTTGGCCGGGCTCCACGAGCCTTCGGACAGCAACTCCAGCCAGTCCACGTGGCCGTCGGCGACGCCTGCGGCGAGATACCCGATGACAGTAAGGAGCAGAGCCGCCACGGCGAACGCCCCGGCATACATCCAGCCCCAGATCCACTTCGAGGGGCGTGGGCGGCTGCCGGTGTCGGGTGCGACGGGCGGCCGAGTCAGGGTCTTGGTGGTCATCGGTTACTTACCGATTTCCCTGAGAGTGAGGTAGCCGTGCTTGGTCATCAGCTCCTGGCCCTTGGAAGACAGGAGGTAGTCGACGAACTTCCTGGCGGATCCCTCCGGCTCGCCGTCGGTGATCAAGTACAGGGGCCGGGCCATGGGGTACTTGCCGGACGCGATGTTCTCCGGGGAAGGCTCGATCCCGTCGAGCGTCACCGCGGCTAGACCGTCGCGTCCTTCGACGAAGCTGGTGGACAGCGGTGCCACGGCGCCCGGCGTGGACTCCAGCTTGTTGCGGGTTTCGAGGTTGCCCCCGACGATGGCGTAATTGCCCGACTCCGGCGGCGGCGGTGCCTCCTTGTCCCCGTACATGTACTTGTTGAGGACCTCCCGGGTTCCGCGCCCCGGCTCTTTGTCGTAGACGAAGACGTCGAGGTCGGGACCGCCGACTTCAGACCAGTTGTTGATCTTTCCCTCGAACAGGTCACGAACCTGGTCGGCGGTGAGGTTCTTCACCCCGGCGTCGGCGACTTCCTTGGTGACGATGACACCGACGGCGTCCGCACCGATTTGTGTGGGGAGAAAGTCGGTGTTGGAGTTTGCGGCCTTGTCTTCTTCGGCCAGAGGCTTCGAGCTCAGCGCGATGTCGATCTGGCCCGCTGCGAGCTGGGAGATGCCGCCGGCCGAGCCGCCCTGAGTGGCCACGGTGATGTCGAGCCCGTCGGCCTTGAGAGCCTCGGCCGCGTCCGCGGCCACCGGCGCTACGGTGGTCGACCCGCTGACCTGGAGGGCACCACCCTTTTCGGCTCCGCCGTCCGAGCAGCTTGTGAGGGTCATGACTGCCAGAGCCGAGGTGGCGAGGCATGCGCGGCGGCGATTCTTGTTGAACATTGCTGAAGCCTTTCCTTCGTGCGTGACCGCGGTACGTGGGATGAGGTGGAACGGGGCGGGTTGCGAGGCCCCTGGGGCGGTCACCGGTGTGACGGAAGGGGAAGGGCTGGCCGGGGGAGGGGTGCATCCCGGTCGGTCGTGCCGGCGGTCGCGAGAAGCGGACCGGCCGGACGGGGTGAGGCAACGGCTACAGCCGGCGCCTCGGAGAATATGGATGTGGACATGTCAGATCCTTCGGGGTTGGCGGTGCCCTGAAAGAGACGCGGGACAACACCTCGTGAGGAGCTGCCCGCGCAGGCTGCGGTGGATCTGGCGAGCGGTGCCGACGGTTCACACCCGCCGGCACGCGGACGCAGGTGACCGGGCGCCGTGGCCCGGTCTGCGGCGGTCTCTACGAGGCCGCGGTGAGCCAGACAGTGCCAGCCGCGTCCAGGTGGACGTACATACCGTCGGCTGCGTGGCTGGTGTGCATGGAGCCGCTGAGGAAGTGCCAGGTGCAGTCGGCGCGTTCGGGCAGCAGGGTAGTGAGGTTGACCCGAGCTTTTTCCGTTGACGGGTTGTGCAGGCCCAGAACTGCGCGCGAGCGGTCGGCGGGCTCGTGCAGCACACCCTCGATGCTGCCTGCGTCCAGCCTGCGGACGAGGGCGTCTTCGGTGAAGGCGGCTGCGATATGGGGCCTGTCCAGACAATCGGACAGAACGGGAGCCCCATGCCACAGGGCTTGGGCGGATTCGGGAGAACTCACAGCAGGGGCCTTCCTGTCATGGCGGATCCAGGTTTGTGTCCCAGCAGGCGCAGGACGGTGGGGGCCACATCGGCCAGCGTGGCCCTCTCTGGCAGTACGGGTGCCGGCGTGTCGCTCCTGTTGGGGACGATCACCAGGGGGACCGGGTTGGTGGTGTGCCCGCCGTAGGGCCGCATGGTGCCGTCCGGCGCCTGCTTGGTCATGCGTTCGGCGTTGCCGTGGTCGCCGACGGCGAGCACCCATCGGCGACTGTCCCGGGCCGCTCGCAGGATCTGCTCCATCGCGGCGTCGGTGGCCTCGCAGGCGGTGACGGTGGCGGCGAGGTTGCCGGTGTGGCCGACCACGTCGATGTTGGCCAGGTTGGCGATGACCAGATCGACGTCCGTGCGGGCGGCGGCTTCGACCACGGCCGCGGTGACGCGGTCGAGGTTCATCCGGGGACGCGCGACGTAGTCTGCCTTTCCGTCTCCGGTGATGCGCACGTGCTCCTCTCCGCTGCGCACTGTCGCGTCACGGCCGTTGATGTAGTACGTGACATGCTCGAACTTCTCGGCCTCGGCTATGCGGACACTGCGCAGCCCCACTGCGGCGAGCTCGTCGGCGAGACCGCCGGAGGCATCCGCGCGCTCCACGAGAGCGGGTATGGCAGTGCGGGTGTCGTACTGGGCCAGGCTGACCATGTCCACCGAGCGGCCGCTGGCAGTCAGATGCTCGCTGAGACGGTCGGCGAACTGCTGAATGCGGTCGCTGCGGAAGTTGAACCACAGCACCGTGTCCCCGTCGGCGATCCTGGCGTCTCCCGCAGGCGTGAGCACGCTCGCGGGGACCCACTCGTCGCCGCGCTCACTCGCGCCGACCGCTGTCAGGACGCTGCCGGTGGGCGTGCCCTGTCCGTCGGCGACCAGGGTGACCGCCTGTTCGGTCAGATCGAGGTTGCCGGCCTTGTCCATCGCGTAGCCGCGGCCGATGACGGTGGCGACCTGTCCCACCCCGGCCTGGGCGGTCAGCTCGGCCACCCGCGTCAGGTAGGTCTCGCCGGTGTGGTCGGCGACATCGCGGCCGTCAGTGATCGCATGGATGAACACACGCTGCACCTGGTGGGCGGCTGCAGCGTCCAGCAGTTCGCTCAGGTGCTCGACGTGGGAGTGGATCTGACCGTCCGAGCACAGACCGATCAGGTGCAGTGCGCCCGCGACCGCGGCGGTCTTCTCCAGCAGGGCACCCAGTCGCGGATGCGTACGCAGGGCACCGCTGTCGATGGCCTGCTGGACCAGGAGGCTGTCGTAGGGCAGGGGCCGACCGGCTCCGATGACCATGTGGCCGATCTCGGAGTTTCCGACAGTGCCCGGGAGCAGGCCGACCGCGTCGCCGGAGGCCTCGGCCAGGGTGCTCGGGTGGCGGGCGACCAGGTCGTCCAGGACAGGGGTGTGCGCCAGCGTCAGCGCGTTGTCGTCGGCTGTGTCGGCGTGGCCCCAGCCGTCGAGGACCAGGAGAATGCCCGGGCCGGCGGGCACCGGTTCGGGCGTGCTCACTTGGTGCTCTCCAGCGCGGGGTACAGGGTGTCGAGGGTCTGCCAGAAGGTAGGGAAGGACTTGGCGACGCAGCCAGGATCCTTGATGACCACGCCCTCGGTGCGCAGGCCGCCGATGGCGAAGGTCATGGCGATGCGGTGGTCGTCGTAGGTGTCGATGACCGCGCCGTGCGGGGTGCCGCCAGTGATGTACATCGCGTCCGCGTGTTCCTCGACGTCGATGCCCATCTTGCGCAGCTCGGTGGTGACGGCGGCGATGCGGTCGCACTCCTTGACGCGCAGGGAAGCGATGTTGGTGATGCGGGTGGTGCCCTCGGCGTAGGCGGCGGTGATCGCCAGGGAGGGTACGACGTCGGGCATGGCCTCCATGTCGATGTCGATGCCGTGGAGGGGCCCGCCGGTCAGGGTGATCGAGTCGTCGGTGACCTCGGTGCGGCAGCCCATCCGCTCCAGGGCCTGGACGAGGTGGACGTCTCCCTGGTGGGAACCGGCGCCGATGCCTGGGATGACGACCCGTGACTGCAGGATGGCGGCGGCGGCCAGGAAGTAGGACATGCCAGAGGCGTCCGGCTCGACCGTCACCTCTCCGCCGCGGGCCTGCTGCCCGGCCGGGACGGTGAAACGGCGGTATTCGTCCCGGTCGACGCTGACGCCCATCTCCTTCAGCGCGGCCAGCGTCATCTCCACGTACGGCTTGGAGACCAGCTCGTCGCTGATGGTGATCTCGGTGTCGGTCTGGGCGCGCAGCGCGTTGATGATGAGGCTGGAGGTGAACTGGCTGGACACGGCACCGCTGATGGACGTGGCGCCGCCCTTGAAGGAGCCGCCGATCACACGGATGGGCGGACTGCCGTTGCCACGCACCGCGGCGGCGTCCACACCCAGCGCAGGCAGGGCCTTGAGCAGGTCTCCCATGGGACGTTCCTGCATGCGGGTGTTGCCGGTGATGACCGTGGTGCCTTCGGCGTGCCCGGCCATGGAGATCAGGAACCGCAGCGGGGTGCCCGCACCGCCGACGAAGACCTCCTCGCTCGGGGCGCGCATCGCCTCGCCCGTGGGGGTGACGCGGATGCGGGCAGTGGCGTGGTCGATGTCGCAGGTGACGTGGCCGAACGCCTCGATGGCGCGGGCTAGGTAGACCGTGTCGTCCGACAGCAGCGCGTTGTCGATGACGGTTTCCTGCCCGGACAGGGAGGCGATGGCCAGGTAGCGGTTGGTGTAGCTCTTGGAGCCCAGGACGCGGACGGTCTCGTCGAAACCGGCCAGTGTCCGGACGGTGAGGGACTCGGCCTTGAGGCGCGGGTCGGGTGCGGCGGACATGCGGTGCCTCCAGCGAAAGGGGGGAGAGTGGGGGGGGGCTTGCGGCCGGTGGGAGGTTCAGGCCTTGACGACCCGGCAGGCGAAGCACTTGAAGGCCTGCTGGCCGGACAGGCTGTCGTAGAAGCGGTCGTCGGGGAGGGTGTTGGCCGCCTCGTAGCGTGGGTCGTCGAAGAGGTCGCCCAGTTTCTGGGCAGGGCCGAACGTGTTGGGGACGAACACGGTGTCCGTTCTGATCCCCTCCCACAGCAGAGCCGTGCCCGTCACCGATCCGCGAGGGCTTTCGACACGGACGTCGTCGCGGTCGGCGATGCCCAGGCTGCGAGCCGTGTCGGGATGGATCTGGATGAAGCGGATGCCGTTGAGCTGCTTGCCCGTCGGTGTCCAGTGGGTGACCTCGGCGAAGTGGACGACACTGGGCCGGCCGGTCATGCCCATCAGCGGGAAATCGCGGTGCACCGCGTCGCTGCCGGGCACCGCCAGTCGTACCGGATGGGTGACGGCCTGGGGGTTGATGGGATTGGTGACGAACTTCCTGCTGTAGGCGAGGGTCGGATTCTTCCCGGTGACCTCGGGATGCGTATAGAAGATCGGCAGGGCGCTGTGACCGGTGACGGCCAGCTTCTTCTCCAGCTCCGAGGTGGTGATCTCCACCTTGCCGCTGGGGGTGAGGAAGCGTTTGCCCCGGTGGGCGGGGTTCAGCGACTCGGCGGCCTCGTACCAGCTTTGGTGGTCCAGGTAGAGGGTGCTCACGCCTGGGTGGTCGGTGGTGGGGCACGGCCAGCGCAGTGGCTCGGTCCGCTTGCGCATCCGCGTGCGGGTCATGCCGCCCATGCCGGGGGTGTGGGTGACAAAGTCGTCCCACAGGTTCTTGTAGTCCATCCACCGCTCGGGGAACGCCTCACGCCATTCGGCGCCGGGCCGGCGGGTGTCCAGCTCCGCCAGGGCGTGTGCCAGGCCGATCCAGATTTCCCAGTCCGGCCGGGACTCGCCGACCCGGTCGACGACCTGGTCCTGCCAGCGGATGGCCCTGTCGTCGCGGCGCATGTAGACGCCTTCCATCTCCAGCCCGCTGCAGACCGGCAGGATGATGTCGGCGTAGTACGCGGCCTCTTCCATGAAGAGGCCGGTGTAGACGTAGAAGTCGAGCTGCTCGAAGGCCTTCTTGACCTTGGTCGTGTTCGCGGAGGACACCAGCGGGTTGCCCTGGGTCATTACCGCGCGCAGCCGGTAGGGGTTGTTCGTCAGGATGGACTCGGCGAAGTAGTCCGGGCCGACCGGCAGCGCTTCGCGCCGCTCGGGCACATCGGCCTTCAGCGGCGGCAGGTGCAGGTCGCCGGGCCAGGTGTTGTGCATGAAGTTGCAGCCGCCGCCCGGCCGTCCGATGTTGCCGGTGACCGCGGCCAGAAAGGTGGCGACCCGGTAGGTGTCGAACGCGCTGAGCTGGTGGGAGATCCCGGCGTTGCAAAAGATCGCCGCCGGCTTCGCCGTCGCGTACTCCACGGCCATCTCGGTGATGACGTCGGCCTTGAGTCCAGTGACCTTCGCCGCCCATGCGGGGGTGTACTGGTGCTTGGCCAGATGGGCGCGCAGCTCGTCGAAGCCGGCCACCCACCGCTTGACGAAGGCCTTGTCGTACAAGGCCTCCTCCACGATGTGGTGGAGCATGGCCAGGAGCAGCGCGAGGTCGGTGTGCGGCTTGGGCGCCACCCACCGGTCGGCGACAGCTCCGGTTGGAGTCAGACGCGGGTCGACGACGGTCAGGGTGGCCTTTGTCTTCTCGCGGTTGCGCAGCAGGTAGTCGAAGGTCACCGGGTGGGTCTCGGCCTGGTTGGTGCCCAGGAATAGGTAGTGGCGGGCTGATCCGAGGTCGTCCTTGCCTGTCGACCCGTCGATCCCGTACCCGTTGGTGAAGTTGCCCAGACCGAAGGTCGTCGCCAGGGCGTTGCCGCCGGCGTCGTTGCAGACCGGGCCGACGTCGGTGTTGTTGGGGCTGCCCAGCATCGCGAACAGGCGGGCCACGAGCGACCCCGTGCCGCGGGGCATGCGGCCGGTGGTGCGGTTGGCGATGGTGTGCGCCTGTCCGGCATCGCGCAGTGCCAGGAACCTCCTCGCGATGGTGTGCAGGGCCTCTTCCCAGCTCACGGCCTCGAACTTGGAGTGGGGCGAGCCCTTTGCGCCGGAGACGCGACGCAGCGGGCGAGTCAGCCGCTCGGCGTTGTAGACGAGCTGAGGCATCAGCTCGGCCTTAACGCAAACCTGTCCCTGCTGGACGGGGTCGCGGTCCTCGCCGCGCACGGCCAGTACCCGGCCCGCCTTTAGGTCGACGTTGAGTCGGCAGTTGGAGTTGCAGAACTGGCACGCTGTGGCGACGGTCTTGTCAGGGGTCAGGGCAGCGGACTGGTCGGTGAAGTCTGTGCCTGTCCGGCCCGCAGGTCCGGATGTCCCGCTCGTTACGCCGGGTTCCACGGCGGCGTGCGCGGAGACCACTGGAAGCAGGACCGGCGTTCCTAGGCCGGCGCCGCCGATGACGCTGCCGCGGACGAAGCCGCGTCGGGACAGGCCGTGCTGATCGTGCTTCATGGAGACGTGGGGATCCTTCCGCCTGGTGTGCGAACGAGGCGGGCATGGCGGTGCCCGGGCCGTGCGGGCACCCCGCACGGCCTTGTGACAAGCAGATGTGCTGGGGTGGTGGTCAGTGAGCGGGTGTCGGCGCAGTGCCGGCTTCGGCCTTGGTGCGTACGGCGGCCAGGAACGCCCTGAGGATTTTGTGCTCGGCTCCGGGCGCGGACGACAGCTCAGGCTGGAAAAGACTGCCCATGAAGAACGGATGGCCGGCGATCTCCAGTGCGCGCGGTGCGCCGTCGCTGTCCCAGGCGCTGAGCTGCAGCGATCCCTGATTGGCGGCGTTCATGAAGGCGTCGGTCAACCCGTAGTCGCAGTGGAAGATCTCCTCGACCTCGGTCGTGCCGTAGATGGCGGCGAGCCGGGAGTCCTCCTTGACCTTCAAAGGAGCTTTCTCTCCGCGGAAGGAGCACTTCAGCGGTGTCACGAGAGGCATCAGCTTTTCGGGATCCTCATCGACACCGTCTGCCTCCGGCAGATGCAGTACGTTCTGGGCGTGCTCGATCAGGGCGCTGAAGAAGCCGCCGCAGGTGCCCAGGAACGGCAGCCGGTTCTCCCGAGCGTGTCGTACGGCGACGTGCACACCCTTCTGGTTGAAGTAGGGCGCTCCCGGCACCACCCATATGCCGTCGAAGCCGTCCAGGCGGGAGGCGTCGTGTATCTCGGTGGTCGGTACCCACTCGGTGGTCAGGTCCCACTGCTCACGCATCGCGTCGATCTTCGGGTGGGACGGCTCGTCGTGGTTGCCGCGGTCCCCCACTAGGGCAAGGCGTGGCTGAGCAGAGACTGACATCGTTTCCCCTTCAACTGTTTCGGGAAGGTGTGGAACTGTCATCGCCAGTGACGGCCCCAGCCTTGTGGGCGCGGCAGAGCGCGTGCCGAGCGCTCGCCTGCGCGGAAATTGGTGCGTCTGAGGTGATGTCAGGACCGTGCCGCCACGCACGGATCCCGGGACAGAGAAGGCGAGGGGTGCTACCGACGCTTCGGCGGAGATGTGGCTACGAGTCGTTGCCTACCGGATGTACGCATGTCTTCCAGCCCCCCGATGCACCCCGCGCGGGAGCCCTCTGCAGGCCCCCCGTGCTGCTTCTCGCTCAATCTATCGATGGCGGTCTAAGTATTCGAGGGTTCTGTCGGTGGGCTGGAAATGATTGCGCCATCTCTGCGCCGAGGCGTCCGCTCGCTGCAGAAGGGTGTGAGCAAGGCATCCGACCTCAGCCTCACCAGCCATGTTGCCGTGAGTGGCGCCTCGGTCGGCAGGGATGTCCCTGGGGTGTTACTTGTCGGGTCATCGGGGTGCCGCGTGCGCCTTTGTGCACGCCAGCGCCGGAAACTGCGCTGCGGGCGAGGCGAGTTGCGAGACATCGGGGAGATGGCTGGAACCAGCGCACAAAGTCGGCCGTTATCAACAGCGATGACTGTTGATAACGGCCAATGCTGTTTAGTTTGGCCTGGCCGGTGGTCGGCCTGCCTTCATTCCCCCGCAGGCAGGCCAACCACCGGCCGCCCTACGGGGCGCCGACCTGTTGCGTTCGAGGAGAAGCAAGTGAACCCCTCCGCCGGCCATCCCCGCCGATGGCAGATTCTCAACATCCTGTGCCTGAGCCTGGTGCTGATCGGCCTGGACACCCTCATCCTGAACCTGGCTCTGCCCAGCATCCAGAAGGACCTGGACGCCACCAGCAGCCAACTGCAGTGGATGGTCGACTCATACGCCCTGGCCTTCGGCGGACTGCTGCTCATGGCCGGCGGCCTGTCGGACCGGTTCGGCCGCAAAAGACTGCTCTCCGTGGGGCTGGGCGCCTTCGCGCTGACCAGCCTCGGTGCCGCGTTCGCCTCCAACGCCGAGATGCTCATTACCTTCCGCGCCCTGATGGGTATCTCGGCCGCGCTGATGATGCCCGCCACCCTCGCCATCATCAAGGACGTCTTCCCGCGTGAAGAACAGGGCAAGGCGATCGGCATCTGGTCGGGTGCAGCCGCCGTCGGCGTACCGCTGGGCCCGGTTGTCAGCGGCCTGCTGCTCGAGCACTTCTGGTGGGGCTCGATGTTCCTCATCAACGTGCCCCTGGCGGCCATCGCCCTGATCGGCGGAGCCAAGCTGATCCCCGAATCGAAGGCGGAAGGCCACCCCGGTCTGGATCTCGTCGGCGCCCTTCTTTCGGTGGCCGGACTGGTGGCCATCGTCTACGGCCTGGTCGAGGCTCCGCACAACGGCTGGGGTGACGTCATCACCCTCGGCTCCCTCTTCCTCGGCGTAGTCCTGATGGTCGCCTTCGTCGTGTGGGAGCGGAAGACCACCCATCCGATGCTCGACGTCGGCCTGTTCCTCAACGCCCGCTACGGCGGTGGCGCCTTGGCCATCGCCTGCACCTCCTTCGGTCTTTACAGCGGCCTGTACCTGCTCACCCAGTACCTGCAGTCGGTGCTCGAACTGGACCCGCTGGGCGCGGGCCTGCGCATGCTCGCCATCGGCACGATGATGGTGGGTGCCCCCTTGTCGGCGAAGCTGGTGGAACGCACAGGGCTCAAGGCCACAGTGGTGCTCGGCCTGCTGCTGTGCGCCGCGGGACTCGGTATCTTGGCAGGGCTCACCGTCGACGACGAGACGCAGGCGCTCATCGGACTGGCCGTGTTCGGCCTCGGAATGGGCATCGCCCTGCCTGCCGCCGTCGACGCGATCCTGGTCGTCTCCGCCGCTCGCCAGGCGGGAGCCGGCTCCGCGGTGGCGGACGTGGGCATGCAGGTCGGCGGCGCGCTCGGCATCGCCATCAGCGGCAGCGTGATCGCCACGCTGTATCGCGATGACCTGCCCCAGGCCGCTCAGCTGCCCGGCGAGGCCGGGCAAGCGGTACACGAGTCCCTGGCAGGAGCATCCGCGGTCGCTCAGCAGCTCGGCGGTGCCGCCGGTCAGCGTGTCCTGGACGCCGCACAGCAGTCGTTCGTCGGTGGATTCGCCACCACGCTGCTGATCGCCGTCGGCGTTGCCGCAGTCGGTGCCGTGGTGGCCGCGTTGGTCCTGCCTCGGTCCCGTGTCACCGGAGACGACGGCACTGGAGCGTCCGAAGCCGCCGCTCACAGCGACGACGCTCCTGCTACCACCTGAAGGCCGGGGAGCGGACAGTGCATAGGATCGACTCCGCAACCCCGTCCGGCCCGCAAGCCAGGACCGGGCCGCCCGGGCCGGACGACCGGCCCGCCGGAGAGGGAGAGGTGACGATGGCCCGGCCATCGAAGCTCAGGGTGGCGGTCAGCGATCCTGCTCAGTGGCTGAGTGAACGCGACCGGGCACAGATGCTGGCACCCAAACTGCGGGCGCTGGCAGACGAGACCCGGCTGACACTGATCCTGCTGATCGCCCAACGTCCCCGCACCGTCAAGGAGCTGCAGGAGGCCACTGGCCTGAGCCAGACCCTGGTCAGCCATCACCTGGCCCCGCTGCGGGAGCAGAACCTCGTCGAGGCGATCCCCAAGGGTCGCAGTAATCAGTACGTGATGTGCTGCCAGACCTTGGCCGAGCCGCTGCGCATGTTCGCCAGCCTGGCCGCCATGGACCCCGAAACGGTGGCGGCCTGCCTTCAAACGGAGGCAGACCAACCCACTACTGCCCAAGGGGCCTGATCACTCATGTCGAAGGGGCGGGTGCTCCACGCTTCAGCCTCAGCAGACTCCAGTATCGGCGTGACCAGCTCCTTAGTCTGCATGCACGCGTGCGCGACCTGCTGAAGCATCGCCGCCATCTG